>BDTI01000164.1 GCA_002923215.1 archaeon BMS3Abin16
AAGCCGAGCATGATTGCGATTGCCGCGCGCACACCAACCGCGGTTGGCTGGTCAGGTTTAAACCAGCTTGAGAGAAACTCAGGGAAATGCCAGAGCGCTTTTTTACCGATGAGATATGCCGCGGCGTAGGCGATGAAAAGAGTTGACACCACAAATATGGGCAGCTCGCCTGATTTACGCAGTGACACCGAGTAAAACGTCAAAAGTAGGATTGTTAGAAAATCGGCGGCCATCGCTGTGAGAAGAATAGACTGTCCTTCACCTGACCTGGAGATGCCGAGATCCCTTAGAGTGGGGACCACAACGCCCAGGGATGTTGTTGAAAATATCAGGGCGAGTATAAAACCGTATCCCATGGCTATCGCCCCAAGATATGAGAGTGCGAGAATCAGGCTAAAGGAGATGAGTCCTTTGAATATGTTTCCCCAGCCCCTGCTTTCAATCTGGTTGAAGTCGATTTCAAGCCCTGATAGAAACATGAGAAAGATAAAACCGAGGAGCGCGAGAAAATCGATCACAAAATCATCGGAAATAAGGTTCAGAAGATTTCGCCCGATAATTATTCCAAAGATTATCTCTACAACGATAATGGGAGCGTTCAACCTGCTCGATAGAAAGTGAGCTAGCAGTGCAAGGATTGTTATCAGTGCAAGTGGCTGAAGCGTAAGATCCATAAACTGTCTCGTTTATCCCTTTACAACCAGTATTGATTTAGGCGCGTTGTGCACGATGCTGTCGCCGAGATCGTCTTTAAGCAGTGTGGGACTGCCCCATGGAAGGATTGTCAGATCATAATCCCCGCTTTTCACAAGCTTAACAGTTTCAATGTTTACGTTTCCTTCAAAGCTGATTTTCTCCACTTTAAAATCATGTGTCAGGCCTTCATCGCGCAGACCTTGACGCGCGTTTTCAATGAGCTCTGATTCTTCGAGAACCATAATATCAATCTGTGAACGGAAGATTTCACCGAATAGACGGGCCATCTTAAAGCTCACATTCAGCGCCTTCGAAGAGTCGGCAAGAAGCAGAATCCGCTTATAAGGCTTGAAATGCCTTGATACCAAAATTGGCGTGTCAAAACGCTCAAGAAGCCGTTTGATAATACTTTTTTTCAGTATCTTTTCAAAATAGCTCATCTCCTCAGGATCAACAACAATGAGATCAGCGCCTTTCGCATGTTTTTCCACAGCCTCTGTGAGATCACCCTCCTCAATTTCAATAGATGCTGGAAGATCAAGCAGGCTCAAAACCTTACGCTCCTCGCCCACATACTCCTTTTTATTGCCTACAAGTATGAGCTGGGCATCAGTTTTAAGGGAGAGCTGAAGCGCCTCTTCAAAGGCCTTGGCCAGGGTATCAGGGCTAACAATTGGCACAAGTATTTTTTTGATGAAAAACTCTTTTTCAGCGCCGGGATGGATAAGCTCTTTAATATATTCGGCTACAACTGTGGTGGGGCAGAGAATCGCGCTCAAATTAAGACTTGAAAAACGAGTTTCATTATCTGGATTTTCCATTCGAGCGATGATATTTCGCACACCATATTTTTTGGCAATCGAGGCAACGGTATAATTGATCTGGTCATCGGCTGTAACAATTATCACGGCATCCGCGTCTTCAAGACCGGCACTTAGAAGCACTTTTTCATCTGCTCCATCACCTAGGACTGCTTTCACGCCGACAAGGGAATTCAAGCGTTCAAACTTATCAGGGTTTTTCTCGATTATCACGCTTCGTGGAATATGTTTAACCAGGTGATATCCTGTTCGTCCGCCGCCAACAATAATTATTCTCAACTTTTATCAGGCCTCTCCAAACTTGATTACTCAAGACATTAATATAATTTATCCGAAGCAAAACACTATTTTGCATAACACAGAATCACGATCAATGTGATCGCGCACTTCTGATTTAGGTCCACTCTATGGCGCTGAAGTTTTATTTTGAATTGTCTCTCACACAATCGTTGGGTCCACACCAAAATATCCATGTGTCAACGGGTCTCTCATTCCAGAGGCTCCCTTCCAATCTACTCTGGATGGGCTTTTTTAGTCTCAGAATTGAGGTTTTTCACAGCCTCGCTGAGGATTTCCAGATTTCTCACTACTCCATCTATTGTTTTCGAGTCTTCAAGCAGATTTTCACGTCTCATACCGGGCTGTGTAGCATTCTATCTTCTCGATTGCTTCTGCGATGTCTGTTAGAAAAAGATGTTGGTCGCGTTCAGGCATAAATCATGTCATGCATAATATAGGGTTTGATAATTTTTTTCAATGCTCCAGGTGTACCGATTTCAATCTTTGCGCCCGGGATTTTAGTGGGATGATCTTCGAGTTCAGATAACGTGAAATAATCTATTGCAGGTTCAAAGTCTGCGAGCAGGTCTATATCGCTATTTTCTCTCTGCTCTATCGTTTTCTTTTAAAATCAGCCGATACCGATATTTTTGTGCTCGTTATATCGGATGCAATATAATATGGCCGATACCGATATGATTCGAAAAGAACTTCTCCAGCGAATAGAATCAAAGAAAGAAAAGCTCAACACCATGCGCCAGCTTCCAAGAGATGCACTCAAAAGACTGCAAGAGGAGATGCGCCTCATGCATACATATCACTCCAACGCCATAGAGGGAAACACCCTGACGCTCTCAGAAACAAAGCTTGTTATCGAGGAAGGGATCACCATCGGCGGCAAGCCACTCAAAGATTATCTCGAAGCACAGAATACGGCAAGAGCCTATGAAATGATTGAAGGGCTTACAGGGAGAAAAAAAATCACCCATGAAACTGTGCAGAAGACCCATGAAGCACTAACCAAAGGAATACTGGACGATGCCGGGAGATACAGAACAAAAAATGTCAGAATAACAGGTGCGGTTAAAACGCCTCCAAGCTTCTCTAAAGTTGTGAAATTGATGGGCCAGCTTCTGGATAAAGTGAACAAAGATAAAAAACATCCTATCGAAACCTCTGCCTTTTTACATCATAATTTTGTGGAAATTCATCCCTTCACTGATGGAAATGGTAGAACCGCCAGGCTGCTTAATAACCTATACTTAATGCGCCACGGCTATCCACCAATCATTCTTAGAAAAGAGGACCGGGCAAAATACTACAAGTTTCTGAGGAGCGCTGACACCGGCAATCTCACCCCCTTTGCAAACTTCATTGCAAAAGCTGTGGACGAAGCGCTGATACACTATCTATCTATATTTGGAGGCGAAGATGAGCTCATGCCGCTGAAAGAGCTGGCAAAGGCTTCACCCTATTCACAGGAATATCTCAGCCTAAGAGCAAGGCAGGGCAGGCTTGCCGCTGTGAAGATTGGTAACATATGGCATGCTTCGAAGAGAGCCTTGAGAGAGTACAGAACATAGGGGGCTGAACAAGCTTCCAAGACTTCCTTTTCCTCCCTCATTCTAAGTTGCACCCTGATGTTGTTTTATTCGGGAATAAACTATAAAGGCTTTGAAAGCCTGGCCGGGGGTTTGAAGCATGAGAGATGGTGTCTTTTGGCTCTGAGTTATTTCGGGCTCGCTTCAAAGCAGGGTATTTTATATATTGTATTAATGTATAAGCTGTTTTTATGAAGATAGTGGTTGCGCTTACAGGTGCCTCTGGAACGGTTTATGGCTTGAGGCTGATCGAGGAGCTTGGCAGCCGCGGTGTTGAGGTTGTGCCAATTGTTTCTGATGCGGCGCGTAAGGTTATGGCCTATGAGCTTGAGGATGGAGGAGGTGAGGGTTTGACCGGTTTTATCAGCGAAGCAAAGATCGACGCCGGCGTTGCGAGCGGTTCTTTTAAGCTTGATGCAATGGTTATCGTGCCCTGCTCGATGAAAACGCTTTCAGCCGTTGCCAATGGCTACGCCAGTAATCTGATAGCCCGCGTCGCCGATGTGATGATTAAAGAACAGCGTAGGCTTATAATCGTCCCTCGTGAGACACCGCTCTCAGCGATCCATCTTGAAAACATGCTTCGCCTCAGCAGACTCGGTGTGACAGTTCTGCCTGCGATGCCTGCTTTTTATCACAAGCCAAGGAGTGTAGATGACATGATAGATTTTGTTGTTGGAAAGATTCTTGACCTGCTGAAGATTGAAAATGATCTGTATCGGAGGTGGACTGGTGGATCTACGTAGTTTCATCGGCAAGCCAGAGGTTCGACGCGGCCGATCCGTTGACTTTGAGATTGCCAGAGACCTCTTTGAAAACCCAGGTAAAACCCTTCTATTCCAGGATGTGCCGGGCTACAAATTTGATGTTGTAGGCAATGTGATTACCTGCCGCGACGACGTCTATCAGGCGCTTGGAACAAACCGAGAAGATTATATTGAATATGTGACTCAGCGCTCTCAAAACCCGGTTGAGCCTGTAGTTATTGATTCCGGCGCCTGTCAGGAAGAGGAGTGCAGCCTCTCAGATATCCCGGTTATCCGCCATTTTGAAAAGGACGGCGGCCGGTATATCACCTCTGGAATTGTGGTTGCCAAAGACCCAGAGTACGGCTGCAATGTCTCGATTCACCGGATGCTGGTTCGTGATGACGGCAGAATAGGGATAAGAATTGTTCCCCGCCACCTGCGGAGTTTCATGGACCGAGCCGAGGCAAGGGGTGAAGACCTTGAAATCGCCATTGCAATCGGAGTTGACCCCCGTGTCTTCTATGCAGCATCTTATTCACCCCGGCAGGGCTATGATGAATTCTCCTTTGCAGGCGCGATCATGGATGGACCCCTTGAGCTTGTGAAATGCAGGACCGTGGATATTGAGGTTCCAGCCCATGCCGAGTTTGTGATCGAAGGCAGGATACTTGCCGGCCTGCGAGAGCCGGAGGGGCCTTTTGCAGATGTTACCGGAACATATGACCGCGTTCGCGATGAACCGGTAATCGAAGTCACTAAGGTTACACATCGGCGGGGCGCAGTCTATCAGGCGCTTTTGCCTGCGAGCATAGAGCACCGGCTTTTCATGGGTATGCCGCGCGAGCCCGGGATCTACAGCGCTGTATCCGAGGTTGCCGAGGTGAAATATGCATGTCTCACAAATGGCGGGAAGAACTGGCTCCACGGAGTGGTCTCACTTTCTAAAACGCCTGATGACGTCAAGAGTGTGATTGAGCATGCCTTTGAAGGTCATAAGAGCATGAAGCACGTGGTAATTGTAAACGATGATATTGACATCTTTAACTCTGACGAGATTGAGTACGCGATTTCAACCCGGTTTCAGGCGCACAGGGATACCTATGTCTACCGGAACATGCGGGGCTCAACCCTTGACCCTTCAACAGATGAAGACGGGTTGACAACAAAGGTTGGAATTGACGCAACGATTCCGCCTGGCAGGGAACCAGAATATGAGTTTGCAAAGATACCAGGACCCAAAGTCTGAACAGGCCCACGTGTTCGAGGCGGATGAGGTTTTCGTCTTCCTTGAAACAACACCTGCCGGTCTCAGCCTGGGGGAATCTGAAAACCGGCTCAGAGAGCTGGGTGCGAACAGGCTTACAGAAGCAGGCGGCGAATCACCGGTTATCTTATTTTTGAAGAAATTCACAGACCCCCTGATCTTGCTGCTGCTGGCTTCAGCCCTGGTATCACTCTTTATCCACAAGGTGAATGATGCTGTGGGAATTGCTGTGGCTGTTACCATTGTTGTAACCCTTGGTTTTACACAGGAATATCGCAGTGAGAAATCGGTTGCCGAGCTGAAGCGGCTTACAACATACACCTGCCATGTGGTGCGAGAAGGCAAGGTATATGAAATTCCATCGGAGGAGCTGGTGCCAGGCGACATCGTTTCTTTGAATGTAGGGGGGCGCGTGCCCGCAGACCTCAGGCTGATTGAAACAGAGGGTCTGCAGATCGATGAGTCCACGCTCACAGGGGAGTCAGAGCCGGTTAGCAAGAACACAAGAGCCCTCAAAGCAGGGGACGTGCTTCTCGCAGAACAGAATAATATGGCTTTTATGGGAACTATTGTCACAGGCGGGAAGGCCCGCGGAGTTGTGGTGGCAACGGGGGACAGAACCGAGCTAGGCAGGATATCTTCTATTCTACAGGGGGCTGACCGGGTGAAGACTCCGCTTCAGAAAAAACTTGACGAACTTGGAAAACAAATTTCAGTGGTA
>BDTI01000165.1 GCA_002923215.1 archaeon BMS3Abin16
AGAAAGATTCACAAGAAACGAGGGTCCCGAACCTCGGGCCACGGTAATCATAACAAGAACAGGGGCGCCGGTAACAGGGGTGGTGTTGGAATGGCAGGCGGCCACAAGGGTAAATGGACTTGGATTGTTAAATACGCTCCCAACTATTTTGGCAGGCACGGTTTCAAGGTGCCGGTTGAGGCGAAAAACATCTATCAATCCATAAATATAGGCATTCTCGACGAGGTTATCGAGGTCCTGGTAACAGAAGGTGTGGCGTCCAAAAAAGCCGGCGCCTTTGAGGTTGATCTCACTAAAACTGATTATTCAAAGGTGCTTGGATCCGGGAAGGTAACTCAGAAGCTCGTTGTCACGGCTGAGTCTTTTTCTCCCCGTGCTGTAGAAAAGATTGAGGCTGCTGGCGGAAAGGCAGTGTCTGTATCTGATGGAATGGAGTAACGAGGGTACATAATGGGTTTTCTGCACAACTTTGAAGGAATTCTTACTAACCTTCCTGAAGTTGAAAAGCCCAAATACGCTCTTACCTTTAATGACAAGCTTAAGTGGACGGCGCTTATGCTTGTCACATATTTCATACTTTCTGAAACCGCGCTTTATGGCCTGAATCCGACGACAATCGATCTCTTCGCAAATCTTCGTGCAGTTCTCGCAGGCAGCTTTGGCTCAATCATCACACTCGGTATCGGACCGATTGTCACAGGTTCAATCATCCTTCAGATACTGGTTGGCGGAAAACTAATCGACCTCGACCTGTCCGACCCCCATGACCAGGCGATATTTCAGGGTACACAGAAGGCGCTTGCAATACTCTTCACAATCTTTGAAGCGGTTGTAATGGTTCTAATGGGCGCGCTTGCCCCTGACCCTGCGCTTGCAGCGGTTCACGGCCAGCTTATGATGATAATGCTCCTTGTTGTCCAGCTCACCGTCGGCGGCATTCTCATACTATTCATGGATGAAGTCGTTTCCAAATGGGGCTTTGGCTCAGGTATCGGGCTTTTCATCGTGGCCGGCGTGTCATCATCAATTACAATCGGCGCATTCAACCCCTTTCCAGCCGCTGTAGGTGCAACTGAGCCGGCAGGGCTGATCCCGAAATTCATCTACATGGTCTCAAAGGGCAGAGGAGATATTACAACTCTCATTCCAATCGCCGGAACACTCATTGTCTTCGCAATCGTTGTGTACTTCGAGACTATGCGTGTGGAGATACCTCTCACATACGGCAGATTCCGTGGCGCCCGCGGCAGGTATCCGCTTAAATTCATATATGCAAGCAACATCCCGGTTATCTTTGCAAGCATTCTCATGGCTAATGTCCAGCTCTGGGCAACTCTGCTGGATAAGATCAACTACCCCCTTCTTGGCACATTCGTGGCCGGCCGTCCTATTAACGGCCTGGCCTTTTATATGCGACGTCCTCAACCAATTGGACAGGCGGAGTTTTCAATCGTCCACGCGCTTATCTACACAGTTATTCTTTTGATTCTTTCAGCTATGTTTTCCAAGTTTTGGGTTGAAACTGCGAGCATGGATTCTAAGACCGTTGCAAAACAATTGCAGGACGGTGGAATGCACATCCCAGGCTTTAGAGGTGACATTCGAATCATTGAAAAAGTACTTAATAAATACATCCCTCCGCTTACAATTGTCGGCGGCTTGGTTGTGGGTCTTCTAGCAGCCTTTGCAGATATTTTAGGGGCCCTTGGCGGCGGCATGGGTGTTCTACTCACAGTAGGCATTGTCTATCAGATGTATGAACAGATGGCTAAGGACCAGCTTATGGAGATACATCCTATGCTTAAGGGGATTCTTGGCTAAGGAGCCATATTTATGGCAGAGCGCAACGATTTTGTGGTGACACCTTGGGAGGTGAAGGGGGATATAGACTATGACAAGCTCATAAAAGATTTTGGTGTGGACCGGATCACACCAGAGCTCATTAAACAGCTTGAAAAGCACACCGGCACCCTGCACACCTTTCTGCGCCGTGGACTCTTTTTCGCGCATCGCGACATGGGCTGGATACTTGATGAATACGAAAAAGGTAATCCTTTTTATCTATATACGGGTAGAGGGCCCTCAGGCCACACGCATCTCGGACATCTTGTGCCATGGATGTTCACACGCTGGCTTCAGGATAAATTCGATGCAAAACTCCTTTTTCAGATGACAGACGACGAGAAATTCCTCTTCAATCCAGGGCTTAGTCTGGAGGAGACAAACAGCTTTGCCTATGAAAACGCGCTTGACATAATCGCCCTGGGTTTTGACCCTGATAAGACTGAGATTTTTTCTGACATCGACTACTGCAAGACTCTTTATCCTCTTGCTTTGGGTGTTGCGAAGAAGATCACCTATTCCACGACGAAAGCGGTTTTCGGAATGCGAAACGACTCGAACATCGGCCAGATATTTTTCAGCAGCATGCAGGCAGTTCCGGCTTTTTTGGAATCAGTCCGACAAAGGCGAAACATCCCATGCCTCATCCCACACGCAATCGACCAGGACCCTTATTTCCGTGTGGCCCGAGACGTACTACCCAGGCTCGGATATTTTAAGCCTGCGTCGATTCAAGGGAGATTTCTCCCCGGGCTTGCCGAAGGCGGTAAAATGTCAGCCTCAGTTCCGGAGTCCGCGATCTTCACAACAGACACCGAAAAAGCTGCTAAGAAAAAGGTTATGAGTGCATTTACAGGTGGGCAGGCAACTGTTGCAGAACAAAGGAAGCTTGGCGGAAGTCCCGACATCTGCCCGGTCTACCATTATATGGCATTTCTCTTCGAAGAGGATGACGCAAAACTCAGGGAACAATATTCTCTGTGCAAGGCGGGCGAGCTTCTCTGCGGCGAACACAAACAAATCCTCGCAGAAAAAGTAACAACATTCCTACTACAACATCAGGTGAAACGAGCTAAGGCAAAGGACAAACTAGACAGCTTCATAATAAAAGACTAACACTTTCTAGGTGTGACGGGCAATCCTCTGATAAATAAGCTGAACAACACCGCCCTCATGCACTGTATCCAACCGCTCCAGATGATGCGTCCGAAGCAGGCTCACAGCCTCTTGAACACGTAAAAGATCCTCCTCGCAACTAAAACGCTGAAAACCCATAAACCAAATATAACCTGACAGCCGCTCCTATAAACCATTCCACACACACTCACAGGCAATCAAAGACAAACACAGAAAACTTCATAAAGAATGATGAGATGAGAAAATAAGTCCCCCCTCAAAACACACAACAAAAAAAATAAATTTGCTGTCGTAGCTCAGTAGGTAGAGCGCGTGGCTGTTAACCACGTGGTCGCAGGTTCGAGTCCCGCCGACAGCGTTCCAAGCCTTTTTTTGTAAAAAGCCTTGGCCACCCAAAAACCCGAAATTTACTATGTGCGTAAATTTCTCCGTAGAATGTAATATAATCGGGCTACAATGAATATATACTCAAAATATCTGCATTTAGCCTCTGGCTAAATGCTCCGAAAACCCGAAATTTGCCGGCGACAAATTCCTCTGCAGAATGTTTGATAATTTGGTCGACACCGAGTTCAGTCGCTTACCCTCGTCTGCATCCGGCAGTTTAGTCTGATCCGACCCTTTCTACTCACTTTTGAGTTGCTACTCAAAAATTATATATATTATTGTGGATTTAAAAATGCCCAGAGGTGCGCAATATGGTAAATCTTGGAATCGTAGTATCAGAATTCAACTATGAAGTTACAACAGCAATGCTCGGACTGGCAAAAGAGCACGCAGAGTTTTTAGAGGCAAAGATTATAAAAATTGTCACAGTGCCCGGAGTCTATGACATGCCGCTTGCAGTAAAAAAACTCCTAGGCAAAAAAGACATCGACGGCGTAGTCACATTGGGCGCGGTAATCGAAGGGCAGACAGACCACGACGACATTGTAGTCCAGCACGCCGCGCGAAAGATAACCGACCTCTCACTGGAATTTAATAAACCCGTGTCACTCGGAATCTCAGGCCCAGGGCTCACAAGGCTTGAAGCACTCCAGCGCGTGGGATACGCCAAGCGAGCCGTTGAAACAGTCGTCAAAATGGTGAAAAAACTCAAAGAACTCGACGGGTAAATGAACCGCTCAGACGTGGGAATAGTAATTCTGGGCTCCCAAAATGAGCGTCACGGCCTGCTCCCACCTGACACTGACACAAAGCTCGCAGCATATGTCGCACTCCACGGAGCTGCAAAGACCTGTGCAAAGCTCGTGGGCACGGTGAACTCGGCAGCTGAATATGATTACATAAAACATGGCCGACACTTTCCAACTCCAGTTGTTGTTCACGATCTGAAATGCGTTGTTGAAAACGCGATAGAACGGCTCGAAACCCGGAAATTCGTGGTTGTAAACGGTCACGGCGGAAACAAGCTCATCTCCAAACATGTGTCTGAACTCGCAGAACACTTGGATGTGAAAATCGCCTTTAACAATGTGATTGTGAGGCTTGAAGGGGCTCATGCAGCGTCTGGTGAGTGTTCAATGGCGGTTGCAGCCGGTCTCGCAGAAGCTTCTGAGCTAAAGGGTCAGGGGGATTTTGAAAGATTTCCTGAAGTCGGTTTTGTAGGCTTGCGGGAAGTCCATGTCAACACTAAGATAAAAGAGCTTGCTGAAAAAACTGAGCGAGAAGGGGTAACTGTTGATGTTGAACTTGGGATTAAGCTTCTCAACCTGGCTGTGGCAGATGTTGTTAAAATGATCGAATCAATCTAAACCATGCTTCCCTTTTTGACGTGGCATTTTCGGTGTCGAGCGATTGAGAACGAGACGATTAGTCGAAGTTCGAAAGAGGGTGACAAATGCCGGGGACGGGATCCGAACCCGCGACTTCCACGTTTCCCAGGTTGATTTTGAGTGCTCTTTTGTTTCTATTTTTCTTTTTTGTTTACCTGTAGAAAAATAAACCCTATGAGCGTGGCACTCTAACCAGGCTGAGTTACCCCGGCAGGTTTTTGGTTTGGCTCCTATAACTTGTCCGGTCTATTTTAAACTTTTCCCCTATCCTCTTGTATGTGGCTGTGAGTGTGTGTGGGGATAGGTTTTTATCTTTGTCTTCTTTCAATTTGGTTTTATATGGCGAAGAGGCGGGCAGTTGACAAACGGCGTGTGAAGAGGCTTGCGCGGGAGCGTATGGACTTGTTGTTTGGTCTTGCCAGAGAGGTTTTTGCCTCTGAACCAGAGCTTGCCCGTCGGTATGTGAGTCTTGCCCGAAGGATTGGTTCTCGCTGTAATGTGCGCCTCACCGCCGGAGATAAGCTGTGTATTTGTAGGGATTGCAATGCTTTTCTCGTGCCTGGTGTGAACTGTCGGGTGCGCACTCATGCCCGGCGAGTGGTTGTGAGCTGTCTTGACTGCGGAGGCGTGCGAAGAGTACCTGTGACAAGGGAGCGCAGGGGTAAACTTAATAAAGCTCTACTTGTAAACACTGGCTAAACTAAAGGTGAAATGATTATGACAACAGTTTACGACGTACCTAGTTCAGATCTTATTAAGAAAGTTTCAGGCAAGCTCAAGAAGGTGAAGCAGATTACTCCTCCCGAATATATGAAGTATGCCAAGACCGGAGTGAGCAGGGAGATGCAGCCCACGCAGGATGACTGGTGGTATATCAGGTGCGCCTCTATTCTTAGGCGGGTTTATGAGAATGGTCCTATCGGTGTTAACAGGCTTTCAAAGCTTTATGGTTCTAAGAAGAATCGTGGTATGAGACCTGAGAAGCGCAGGAAGGGCAGCAGCTCTATTGTGCAGGATGCTTTAATTCAGCTTGAGGCAATTGAGCTTGTCTCGACTTCTAAGCGTGGCAGAGAGCTTACGCCGAAGGGAATATCTCTTATTGATAAGTCTGCTCATGAAGTTAAAAAAAGTATTCCTGAGCTTTCGAAGTATTAAATCGCTGGGAGGTGTTTAACGGCGTATGGATGAGCTTGATGCTCTGAGGAAGAAGAGGCTTGCAGAGTTGCAGGCGCAGGCTGGGTCTGAGCAGGCGCAGGCTGAGCAGGTTGCCCAGGCGGAATCTCAGATCAAACAGATTCTCTCTCAGATTTTAACGCCTGAGTCGCGCTCTCGGCTTGCGACGATTAAGATGGCGAAACCTGAGTTTGCATCGCAGGTTGAAATGCTGCTTATCCAGCTTGTGCGTTCAGGTCAGATTCAGGGCAAGATTTCTGATGCTCAGTTTAAGGCGCTTCTAGCCAAGATTTCAACGCCGAAGAAAGACTTCAATATTCGAAGGGTTTAGGGGTTTTGTGCTCTGGTTCACCCTTTCCCTGGGCTCTGCTTTTTTTGACGCAACCTATTTCATGCTTATCAAGCGGTATTTGAAGACCGCTGATTTCTATCTCCTCGCAGCCGGGGTTTCACTCTTTTCATTTTTGATCACGATGTCGGTTTCGCTCTGGCATGGGCTGCCCGTTATCGGATCTGATTTTCTACCTTATTTTCTCGCTTCCTCTGGCTTTGAAATAGTGGCGATGATCCTTTATTTCAAGGTTCTACAGTCCTATGACATGTCGCTTACACTGCCGATTCTATCTTTTACACCGGTCTTTCTAGTTGTCACATCCTTTTTTATACTTGGCGAGGCTCCAACATTGCTTGGGCTTATAGGTATTCTGCTTGTTGTTGTAGGCTCATATTTTCTGAATCTCGACAGGCAGAGCACAAACGCGCTCCATCCTTTTAAGATGCTCTTCAAAAATCAGGGGACCCGGATGATGCTTGGCGTCGCCTTAATCTGGGGTGTGGAGACGAATTTCATCAAAGTCGCTGTTCTCAACTCAGACCCTTATTTTACGGCCGCAGCATTTTCACTCGCCCTTGGAGCCGCGTTTCTCACACTCGCCTATGTGAAGGGTGAGCCTATAGTCAGCGGTTTTCGCAGGCATGGCAGGTCTTTTTTCCTCGCAGGACTCGTGGTGTCTATTTCAGCGGTTCTCACAAACATCGCCTTCACACTGCAGATCGTGGCATATGTTGTTTCAATCAAGCGGCTGAGCGTGCTATTCAGCGTTTTCTACGGGGCCATTCTATTCAATGAAGATGATTTTCAAAAGAGGCTTGTGGGAGCAGGGATCATGGTTTTAGGGTCTGTTGTTATACTCCTATTTTAAAAAGGAGCTTTTACATAATATTTGGCTACGACACTGGACTTCGGGATAAAAAAATCTAGGAGGGCCGGGTGGAACAGATGAAAAACAAGCTGAAAGATGAGAAAAGCCCATATCTAAGGCAGCATGCTGACAACCCTGTAGACTGGTATCCCTGGGGCGACGAGGCCTTTGAAAAGGCGCGGGCCGAGGACAAGCCAATCTTTCTATCCATCGGCTACTCTACATGCCACTGGTGTCACGTGATGGCACGGGAGAGCTTTGAAGATCCAGAGGTCGCCCGGCTGATGAACGATGCATTTGTATCAGTTAAGGTGGATCGGGAGGAGCGCCCTGACATCGACAGCGCCTATATGGCCGCTGCCCAGCTCATAACCGGTGCGGGGGGCTGGCCGCTAACAATCATCATGACGCCTGATAAAAAGCCCTTTTTCGCAGCCACATACCTTCCAAAGGAAAGCAGAGGAGGGCGGATGGGGATGGTTGATCTCATACCTCGTGTTAAACAGCTCTGGACCGGGCAGCGTGAGGACGCGCTCAAAACCGCGGAGGAACTCACAAGGCAGCTTAAAAACATTGGCACACAGGCTCCAGGCGCCTCCATTGACAAAACCCTAGTTGAAAAGGCAGTCAAACTTCTTTCAGAACGCTTTGACAAAGAACACGGCGGATTTTCAGATCGGCCCAAGTTCCCGACACCCCACAACATACTATTCCTGCTCAGGCGTCATAGAAAAAGCGGGAGCACATGGGCGCTTCGAATGGCTGAAACAACGCTTGAAAACATGGCCATGGGCGGGATATATGACCACATTGGACATGGCTTTCACAGATATAGTACTGACGAGGGGTGGATTCTGCCGCATTTTGAGAAGATGCTTTATGACCAGGCGCTGCTTGCTATCGCCTACACTGAGGCCTATCAAGCAACAAAAAAGCAGGTGTATCTGGAAACGGCTGAAGAAGTTTTGACATATGTCCTGCGAGATCTACGATCTTCAGAGGGTGGATTCTATTCTGCAGAGGATGCGGACAGCGAGGGTGTGGAAGGCAAATTCTATCTCTGGAGCTTTGACGAGCTGTTCACAATACTTGGCCGGGAGAAGATGGAGCTAGCAACCAGGGCCTATAACCTTGATATTGAAGGCAACTACATCGATGAGGCCACGCGGTGGCGCACAGGCAGTAACATCCTTTATCTGGCTAAACCCTTGGACGAGCTTGCGGAGGAGATGGACCGACCTGTAGGCGACGTGAAGGCTGGGCTCAAAGAGATTGGACGCATGCTTTTTGAAACGCGTAGAGGGCGTGTTCGGCCTAGTTTGGATGATAAGATTCTCTGTGATTGGAACGGGCTTATGATTGCGGCTCTCTCGGTTGCAGGGCGAGTGTTTGATGATGAAAGGTATGTCGCTGCTGCGAAAAAGGCTGCTGATTTCATACTCGAAAAGATGCTCGATAGTGATGGCAGGCTTCTGCATCGTTACAAGGACGGCGAGGCAGGGATACCGGGTTTTCTCGAGGACTACGCCTTTCTCTGCTGGGGTCTGATTGAGCTTTATGAGACTACCTTTGATGCTAAATATCTGAGTCATGCTGTGGCGTTCACAAACATGATGATTCTGCATTTCTGGGATGGTGTGGACGGTGGTTTTTATCACACGGCTGCTGATGGTGAGGAGCTGATCCTGCGCAAAAAAGAGGTTTATGATGGCGCGACTCCATCAGGTAATTCGGTGGCTATGCATAATCTCTTGCGCTTGAGTCGATTGACGGCAAACGCTGATTTTGAAGCAAGGGCTGAGGCTGTTGGAAGGGCTTTTTCGAAGATGGTTTCGCAGTATCCGGCTGGCTACACATATCTCTTGTCGGCTGTTGATTTCATGGTTGGGCCCAGCCGGGAAGTTGTTATCGTGGGCGCCCCAGATGCAGTGGATACAGAGGCTATGTTAAATGTGTTGAGAGGTGAATATTTGCCGAACACGGTCGTGCTTTTTAAATCAACCAATGAAAAGGCCCTGGAGATCACGAAGATCGCAGAATTTACAAGAGACCACACGGCAATCGATGGAAAGGCTACAGCCTATGTCTGCACAAACCAAGCCTGCAAAAAACCGACCACAGACCCGGAGGAGATGATGAAACTGCTGGATTTCTGAGTTTTTTGAAACAACATATTTAAATAACACCACACGTAATTTTCGTCTTGTGTAAGGAGCGGTGTTGAATGGCAAAATTCTTAAAGACGACTGGAGTGTCCTACCATTTAGAACAACTAATTATGAATGCCAATGAAAGGCTCATAATAATTAGTCCATTTCTAAAAATTAATGATAGGATAAAAGAACTTCTTGATGAGAGAAATCTCTATAAAATAGATATACGTATAATTTTTGGAAAAAATGCACTTCAACCAGAGGAGAATAACTGGCTTAAATCGTTGGACTTCGTCAGAACAAGTTTTTGCAAGAACTTGCATGCTAAGTGTTACCTCAATGAAAATGAAGCTATCATCACTTCAATGAACCTCTATGAATTTTCTCAAGTTAATAACAATGAAATGGGGGTTTTAATTTCAAAAGAGGAGGATTCAGATTTGTATAAAGCAACATTCTCCGAGGCTCAAAGACTGATTAGAATCAGTGACGAGATCAAAGTATCTGTTGAAAAAATTTCCTCTGAAAAAGTAAGTTCATTTAATAAGAAAACTCCTTCTAAAGAAAAGACTCCTTCAAAGTTTTACAGTAAAAAACAACCAACGAACTATAACAAAAAGCAATCAGGTTTCTGTATCCGTTGTAAAGCACCACTGAATCTTAATCCAATGGTTCCTTTCTGTAGAGATTGTTTTAGTAGCTGGAAAAAATTTGGAAATGAGGAATATCAAGAAAAATACTGTCATATCTGTGGGGAATCAAATAAAACCAGCAAACTAAAACCTTCCTGCTATACATGTTATAAAAAGAACTCAAAAGTATTAGATTTCCCAATTTAATTATCCTAGCAATGAAAGTCGCTCTCCTCTTTTCCGGTGGTAAAGATTCCAGCCTTGCCGCGTATCTTCTTGAGCAGATGGGTTTTGACGTCCAGTTGGTTTGCGCATCATTCGGCGTGAACGACAACTGGAAGTATGCAGAGGAGAGTGCAGAAGCGCTCGGATATAGCTTTGAAGTGATAACTCTTAAACACAGCATTTTAGATGAGGCAGCGGATATTGTCATTCAAGACGGCTACCCCCGGTATGCGATAGACTACATCCACAAGCAGGCGCTTGAGGCAACTGCGGCACTGGGCTACAAGGTCATTTCCGACGGAACAAGGCGTGATGACAAATCACCCCGTCTCAGCCTTCAAGACTACCGCGCCCTTGAAGACGGCTACAAGGTGGAATACCTGCCTGTGCTAAGGGGTTTTGGGCATAAAACCATCAACCGAATGGCGGCCGAACTCTTTGAAATCAATGAGGATGAGAGCAGTAAGATTAATAAAGGAGACTATGAAGGAGAACTGAGAACCCACTTGGAAAGAATGGGTCTTGATATTAATAAGATATTTCCCGCGCACATTCAGAGTCGCGTGATTTCACAGAGGACCAAAGTATGTCAAAAATAATGAAAGCAAAGAAGATCAGGCTTGCAAAGGCAATGAGACAGAACAGGCCAGTCCCGATTTGGGCTGTAGCCAAGACCAAGGCCAAGGTGCGAACCCATCCGAAGAGGCGGCACTGGCGCAGAAGCAATCTAAAGGTATAAGATTATTATGGAACGCATATACACAATCCCGCTACGTGATGTTAAGCAGATGCCTCGCCATAAGAGGGCTCAGAAGGCGGTTAGATACATTAGACGTTTTCTTGAAAAACATATGAAGTCTGAGGACATTATTATCTCAGGTGAGCTCAACGAGAAGATCTGGGAGCGGGGAATCGAGCATATTCCCTCGAAGATCCGTGTTAAAGCCGAGAAACAGGATGATGGGAGGGTTGTGGCCTCTCTTGTTCAGTGAGGCGCATGATCCGTCTTTCAACTATTCAGCGTAATCCGAGTATCGGTGTTTTTGCAGGCGCATGTGAAACAGTGGCATTTGCCGCTGCATCCGCGCCTGAGAGTTTTGTTTCTGATCTGGGTGAGGCGCTTGACGTCCCGGTTTTTCAGACTGATGTTGCCGAGACAAGCCTCGTAGGGTCGATGATTGCTTTTAACAGCGCAGGCGTCGCCCTGCCCCGTAACATAACCAGTCGGGAGCTTGAATTTTTCAAAGGCCTTGACCTTAACGTGGGTGTTATCGATGACAAACACACAGCCCTTGGAAACCTTATTCTCGCCAATGACTCAGGCGCTGTTGTGAGCACACATTTTTCCTCTGATGCGCGCCAAGAGATCTCAGACGTGCTGGATGTGGATGTTGAGGCAATGGATCTCCATGGTTTTCGCACTGTAGGCTCGATTGGTGTTGCTACTTCGAAGGGTGCCCTTGTTCATGCAGGTCTGTCGGAGGAGGAGCTTGAGAGTATTGAAAAGCTTTTAAAGGTTGATTGCGACATTGGGACTGTGAACCGGGGCGTCGGATATATTCGAACAGGGCTTATCGCCAATTCACGGGGTGCGCTTATCGGGCGAACAACTACAAGCCCTGAGATTTCACGTATCGAGGACGCCCTTGAGCTTTTATAAGGAAATGGGATTTGTATGACTGAAGATGGAATGAACGCTGAGCAGATGATGATGGAATACGAGCAGATCAGGGGTCAGATCGAGGCGTTGCAGGAGGGCCTCAACATGATTGATTCCTCTATTATGCAGATGGACTCGGCTCTTGAAGCGCTAACGGCTGTGAGCAGTCTAACGGGTGATAATGAGATTTTGCTTCCAGTGGGCGCGGACTCCTTCTTATCGGCAAAAATTACGGACACTGAGAATGCGCTTGTCGGCATTGGCGCGGAGGTGGCTGTGAAAAAGAAGATTAGCGATGCGGTTTCTGATGCTAAGTCCAAGAAGGATGTTCTTGTGAAGACTCGTGAGCAGCGGGGGCGTGAGCTTGAGCGGCTCGTCGGATTTGCCCAGGAGATGGCTCCGAAGCTGCAGGCGATGATGGCAAAGACGCAGTCCGGGGGCTAGGCCCAGAGTATGTTTTCATTTCTCAAAAAAAAGGTTGCAAACAATACCCGGAAGATCTCTGAGGCTCTCAAAGGCGAGGTGACCTTGGATGAGAGTCGGCTTGAAGACCTGCTCTTTGACCTGGAGATTTCGCTTATCGAGTCTGATGTTGCGCTTGAGGTTGTTGACAAGATTAAAGACGATTTGAAAAACAGCCTGCTTGGGAAAACTTTTGAGAGGGGTTCGGATCTTGAAGAGATTGTGAAAAGCGCGCTTCGAGACTCGCTTAAAAGCATGTTTATCGACGCTGATCTGGTTGAAACAATCAAAGCTGGAAAGCGGCCTTTTGTAATCGCTTTTATCGGTGTGAACGGGACTGGGAAGACAACGACCATTGCCAAGATTGCAACAGCCTTTGAAAAAGAGGGTTTGTCATCGGTTATCGCGGCCTGTGACACTTATCGGGCGGGTGCTATCGAGCAGATCGAGCAGCATGCTGAAAAGCTGGGCGTGCGCTTGATCAAGCATGGTCCGGGTGCGGATGCGGCGGCGGTTGCCTTTGACGCGATTGAGCATGCCCGTGCAAAGGATAAAGATGTTGTTCTCATCGACACGGCTGGGCGTATGGACACGAATGTGAACTTGATGGATGAGCTGAAAAAGGTGGTTCGCATAGCCAAGCCAAATAGAGTTATATTCGTAGGTGACGCGCTCACTGGTAACGCGGTTGTGGATCAGGTTTTAGCGTTTAATAAGTATGCGTCAATCGACGGCGCAATCCTTACTAAGGCTGATGCAGATGCGAAGGGCGGGGCAGCAATCTCGGTTGCATATATCTTGAAAAAACCGATTTACTACTTGGGCACAGGCCAGGAGTACGGGGATTTGCTCAAGTTTTCAAGCGAGTGGTTCGTGGATGAACTTCTGTCAGAATAATATTTTTCACTAATCTTTTTGGGACTTTCTGGAGACTCCATCTCTCATGTAGCCCACTATTGCATTATCAATAAGTTTTGGGATGGATGTATCAAAGAAGCCTTCCCCTAAATCAGATTCATTTAGTTTAAGTTTCAGGCAGATGTGATATATATTTTCAAAGATTTCTAGGAATTTCTCTTTTTCTCGGTCACTATTCAAATTAGTGTTGCCATAGAAAAAGGTTAGAGTATAGGTTCGATCCATTGGCGGTACCAAGTCTGGGAGTAAATGGTGTAATGTTTTTGAGTTTCCAACGAGTTGGGACGGACCTTCCATTACTCGGAGATTTGAAAATACAGTCCCTAATAGCTTTTTTACTTCGTTGACGTCAGTTTCATTAAGTGTATTTAGATGGTATTTATGTAACTGATAAAGTAAACCTTTATTTGAACTAATTCCTTCTTTGAATCTTTTTATATCTACCATCTGAGCTGCTCTTGAGTTCATCCCCCATGATTTTACAGTGTTGTATACTTGTTCTAAAAAGAATTCCTTATCCAGTAAGTTTCGATAGTCGTCTTGATTATGTCTATATACTCTAATCACGTCCTGATGATTTCTTATGCCTTCCCTGAATCTGGATTCGAATGGGTTATTGTCGTAAAACGATTTTATACATGAATTGAAAAAATCTTTACTTGATGTAAGTTCGGTTAATTTTTTTATTGCACGCTCACTTGACGAGACTCTTTTCATAGGGAGTTTATCAAATTCCTCAATCGTCATCTCCCTATGTGGGCCAGGATTAGATTTAGTGTGAACACCATTCTTTATTTCATCCGTTTCAGGATTATAGAATCTAAATCTTCCTTTTGCTGGTGTGAAAAGGCAGGCCTGTTTAAAAAGATGTGGATAGTGCTTGGCTGAAGGGTGATTAACACTTAATCCTATTAAATGACATCTTATCGAATTTTCTTTCCATGGTTTATTAGGATACTTGGTGTATATCCGATTGATGATTTCATTGGATGATGCATCTCCTTTAATCTCATTTATTGCATTTATTACTGCATCTTTACAAGTGATCTTCTTAGAAGCTAAATTGGTTGTTAACTTTGGTCTAACTATATTATTTCCTTTATATGGGTCTAGAGGGTTTCCACATTCAAAGCAAAAGTTATCATTTGCTTGAAGTTTAAATCCACATTTTGGACAAAATGGCATTGAACACCTAAAATAAGAATACAAGTTTTGTATATATTATTACCCTTTTACTTTGAACATCAGCCATTCTTTTTCGCCAGCCCTTTTGAATCGAACAAGCACATATCGGCCTTTCAACCGCGTCCCGTGGAATAATACTTCGATTTTATCATGGCTCCAGACTATCGGTTCGTAGGTGCCTTGGTCCCAGATTGTGACTGTGCCGGCGCCGTACTCTCCCTCAGGGATTGTTCCTTCAAAACCGCCATATTCCAACGGGTGGTCCTCAGTTTGAAGTGCCAGCCTTTTTTCGCCTGGTACTGTTGACGGTTCCTTAGGAACAGCCCAACTAGCCAGCACGCCCCTGTGTTCAAGTCGCAGGTCAAAGTGCAGCCTTCGCGCACGGTGCAGATGCACCACAAACAACGGTTTAACCTCAGTCATGATAATGTCATCATATATCTGGGGCATAGGCTAGATAAATGCATTCATGAGCACGCACTCGGAATGTCAAGGCAGCAAATGAGATGACAAGCTTTTTTAACCTTTAAGAAGTATGTGAAATGTTGCTTGGAGTGGAGAAGGCAAAATGGAGCGTAGAATAACCACGGTTTTCAATCCCTTGGCGAGGGCCGCGGGATTTGTGTTTTCAGAGATGGGTGTAAGCCCCACTGTCGTAGCCCTGTTCTCCTTTATCGCGGCTACCGGTTCGATGCTTCTATTTTTGGTCTCCTTTTCAATACCTGTTCTTTCGCCGCAGACTGTGCTCACCGCAGCTGTTGCTTTAATATTTTTAAATGCTTTTCTCGATTCTGTTGAACGCCGTGTGGAGGTTCGCAGAAAGAAAAAGAGCATCTTCGGCGGGCCGCTTGGAACATTTCTCGGCCAGCTTTCAGACGCCTTCATAATAATCGGTGTAACACTTTTTCTCTCGCTTCGGGACACCTACTATAACTTCGGCAGGCTGGGCCCGGTTGACCTAAGTTTTGTGGAGCCTGGTTTCGCAGGGCACATGGCATGGGCCACGGCATTGATTACTGGAATCTTGGTTCTGCGTTTTCAGGCGCAGCGCTCGAAGGAGAAGAAGATCGGGCTTTGGACACGAAGCGAACGCATGTATTTGCTCGCGGCATTCGCTGTATTTGGAATGGCAACCAGTCGTTTTTCAGGCATGCTTTTTCTTGGAGTTGTTGTTCTTACACTATCTATCTACACCTCGCTTTTCAAGAGGGTATTTAACTTTAAAACTCCGAAGATGCGCGCAAAAGCGAAGATACCCGGTGGAACGCGCAGAACGGCTGGAAGAGGCGTGTCTAAAATGTGGGCAGCTGTTCGAGCGGTTTTGCGGGGGATGCTTCGGCTTGTGGGTGTACTGCTCCTCGGAATCTATATCTTATTTGAACGAATTTATCTGATGATTACAGGTGTTCTTCGCAGTCTGCTCAGTATCCGTCTTCCGGAAAAAAAACAAGGAGTCAAAAAATCATCTAAACATCCGCCGTTAAAGCCCTTTGAAGGTACTATCACGCCTTCGCCATCAGGGCTTCCCGGAGGCGGCACCGTTGAAACACGTGCTGCGCCTGCTGATATCTCTGAGTCTAAACATGAACCCACGGAATCTGTGGAGGAACCTTTAATCGAGTTTCCGCCCCCTACTCATTTAATCGAGCCAGATGAATCCTACACCGGCGGAGATGATGCGGCTGAGTCCATGATCGTTGAATACACACCCTCTGATAAACGGGAGACGGTAATTCTTGACATCGCTGATTTCATGGTGAGCGAGGGAAAAGACATTATCATTGTTTCAACAGAGCCCAGTGTAAACCACTTTCGCACCCGTTTCAAAGACACAAAGGGGATTCGGGTAATCGACCTTCTTGACACTGCGGCGATCTCCCCCGATGTCGATGAGATTGCTATGACGAATCTAGAATATTTCAGCGAGGTCTTCGAAGAACTCACCGGCGATCATGTCTTTATCTTTGAGCCTCTTACAAGCCTGGTTTTGCACATTGGTGTCGCGCAATCCTACCGGTTCGTGGCTCAGACCTTGTCACGTCTTTCCAAGATGGGTGTTACATTCATCGTTTTTATGAACAAATATGGTCATGATAGCATGGACCTATCTAACTTTGAAAACCTATTCATGAATCTTGCTGAAATCAGAGACGGAAAGCTGCAGAAGGTGAGATGAAATAACCATCTGGCGCTGAAAACATATCTCTACTGTTAATTCAAATCTGGCTTGTGTTTGACATGTTCACATTCCAATATTTCCGCTGCCAAGCTTAATATAATTTCAGATTCAAAGAGTGGAGGTGATGATTCGAGTCGTCGCAGCATTTTTAATACTCCTCGTTGAAAGAAGCATCGCATTTAATGGTGGCCTCAACCTGTGGCAGTGGATAGGTGTTCAGACAATTCTTTTTACGCTGATACCACTTCTAGCCATCGGAAGATTTAATATAAAACCTGGCGATTTCGGCCTTGCACAGGGGGATCTTCGATTCGGGCTTAAAACCGCGTTTATGCTCATCGCCATCGCGCTGCCGCTTATGGCTTATGGGGCAAGTCAACCGGCATTTAAAGCATATTACCCGATCTGGGCGCCTGCGAGGACGAGCGCGCTTAATTTCATATTTCTGGAGCTTGCTGTTCTACTTATGATGTTTAACACAGAATTTTATTTCCGCGGCCTCCTGCTCTTCAGCCTGGATCGCAGCCTGTCAAAACAAAGGATGGGACGGTGGATCGCAGTTCTTGCCGACTCTTCTATCTATATGCTCGCTCACCTTGGAAAACCCGGTCTAGAGGTACAATATTCATTTTTCGTGGGCATTGTTTTCGGCTGGCTTGCGCTGAGGACGAAATCGATTTTTCCAAGTCTCGCTGCACACTGGATAAGCTCAGTATTATTTGATTTAATGGTGATTGTCTTATGATGAAAAAAGGGACGAAAAAGACTGGGAGGGAAAAATAGGTGTGGGTGGTGGGTTTAGGAGGTTTCCGGTCTTTTTGTCCCTTAACCTTTATAAACCAATTAACAACAGCAAATAAATTTGATAACATTTTCCCTCGTTTTCAGAGCCAAATCAACACGGATTTCAGACGAAATACAATGTATCCTTCAGTGCCTGCTGTCCTCATCGAGAACGTGTCTATGCGCCTTCTTCAACTTCAAAGGTTCGCATAAAATTCACAATGTCCCAGCGGTCATCCTCTGACAACCATTTGAAAGCCGGCATCGAAGTTCCTTTAACACCTTCGCTTATCAATTGGAAAAGCTCGCCCTCAGACTTATCCTGCACCTGGCTGTCATGTAGGTTTGTTGGCTTGGGCTCGTACATAATGGCCTGCGCACCGTCGCCAAATCCCTCTGAGCCGTGGCAGTTCTTACAGTTCTTAGAATAGAAGCTTTTCCCCTTCTCAATAGACACTGCATTTGAAACACTGGGATTAACTAGGTTAAAATACTCTGGTTGAACAACCGGGGGCTCCCTGGATTCAGGGCTTGAACCTGTGAGGCAGCCTGCGCTGAGAACCATGGATACTAATATGATTAATAACCCTGTGGTTAAGGCTGTTTTAAGGTCCATAATAAATTAATCAAATATACCTGATATAAATCTTCCTCTGCGCAACAAAAATAAAAAGAACCCTCAGAAAAATAATAGTGTAGCTTTTTAAAATGTGATAATTTATTTGCACAGTTCAAGGAAGTTTTTGAAGAGCTCCGGACCCCGCGGCGTGTGCTCAACCTCAGGATGGAATTGAACTCCAAACAGGGGCAGCTCATTGTGCGCCATGGCCTCCACACTGCAGGTTTCTGAATGAGCAAGCACCTTAAACCCTGGGGGGACGGTTTTCACTTCATCCTTATGTGAAACCCATGCGCTGAATCCGGGGCCAAGCCCGCGGAGGATGCGGTCTTCATCGTCAACCACAATCTCAGCGTCTGCATACACCCCTGCTTCAGCGGTCTGCACCTCTCCGCCAAAGACAGTTGCAAGTAGCTGATGCCCCAGGCAAATCCCAAGTATCGGCAGCTCACGATAGAACTCCTCAATAACTTCTTTTGAATTTCCGCTCTCCTCGATAAAAGGCCCGCCGCCAACAACTATCCCGCTGGGTTTTAGATCGCGAATATCCTCTGGTGAAAGATTGTTTTTAACAAGTTTAGACTCTGCGCCCAAATATTTCAGCGTGCGATAAATCCTGTGGTTATACTGGCCCCGGTTCGCAATAATCACAATCAAACTAGCCGCCTCCAAATCTTGCCGTCAAAATATCGCGATATTCATCCTCTGAAATATCAGCACGCCTAAGCTCTGCTTCGGCTTCATCTCTCCCTTCGGCGCTATCAGTAATATGTTTTATGGCCTCGCGCACCTCCCAGGGAAATATCACCCACCGCGGCGTTTCAAATGTGCATATATCAGGGTCAAACTTGGTATGTGGTTTTTTACAGACAGTTGCAACAACAATTTCAGAGGCTCCCTTATCAAAAAGATGCTTTTTTGCAGCTATCAGGCTCTGGCCTGTATCTGATATATCGTCAACAAGAATAACGCCACGGCCTGACACATCACCCTGAACCGGGAAGAACACTTCCGGCTCCTCAGCGGTTCTGCCAAGGTCCTCATAGAATCGAACGCCAAGAGTTGAAACCCGTCGAGACGCGGTGTAATCAGAAATCAAACGCAGCGGCACAAGACCTCCACGGGAAATCCCAACAAGCATATGCCCATCCAATTTTCTCGAGCGGATTTCCTCTGCAATCTCCCTGCACGCCCGCTCAACATCCTGCCATCCAAGCCTAAGAAAGTCCAAGCACACCACCCTCCAGTTCAAGATACCTCTTCTGCCTGAGAAACACAGCCTTGCCTCCACGGCTGAGAACCCGTTTTCGAAGGGCTGAATCATTCGTGCACACAACAGTGTCCTTGCCTGAACGAACTGCTATCTCATCATCTGCATCCGAGCCGAATGCGTCCAGCACAGGCAGATCCTTTGAAAGAGCCAGTCCGATTCGAGCGGCTCGGCGAGTCTTCAAATCACCCTTCACAGAAAGCGTTTCAAGCTCACTTCGAACACCCTTCAAAACAAAAAGCTCATAGGAGACGTGCAGCAGCCGGTCAAGCTCAGAAAAAATATCTACATTGAACTGGCTGGGAATCATAAGGAAATTTGTGTCTAAAAAAACTTTAAGCGGTTCTTTCACTTTACTATCCCGTATCCGATGAGCCGCCACCTCGTTCCAATCCTCCTGGAAATCGCGATTCGAGCCCCTTTTTCAGCCACAACCGGAAGCTTAAGTTTTACCTCAGCCTCATTCCCGCGTGCCGATGACACAATGCCCACCGTGGTGGTAGTCAGAACATTTAGCATAAGCGGCTCATTAGTACGGATATCATCAACGTCAAGCTCCTCCCGTGTGCCCACGACACGTTTCAAAAGATGAATGTCAAGCACCAGTGTTTCAGACTCTTCAGGAAGAATTCCGGGAAGACTCAAAACACGCCCGCTCAGCCCGTCAGACTTTGTAAGCGACGGATCTAGAAGTGTGCCGACACCCACAAGCCCGCCTGGATTGATTTTCTTCACAGTTTTACCTGCCTCGATAAGGCTTTCAACAACGGTGTGAATCGGCTTCCAAACTGTTTTATTATCCTCTTCACCCTTCAGACCCGGCCGAATCTCAATCTCATCGCCAACCTTTAAAACACCCTGCATAAGCGAACCACCCACAACACCTCCCATTATCTCATCTGGAAGTTTACCCGGCTTATTAATGTCAAAGGACCTGGCGATGAGAAGCTTAGGTGGCTTTGAGATGTCATGCTCCGGCGTAGGAATATATTTTTCAATCGCGCTTATGAGGAGATCGATGTTTGTACCGTGCTGCGCTGCAACAGGGATGATAGGCGCGTTTTCAGCAACTGTGCCCTTAATGAACTCTTTAATCTGCTTATAATTTTCAAGTACCTTTTCACGAGGAACGATGTCCACTTTATTTTGAACGACTACAACGTTTTTCACGCCGATAACGTCAAGAGCCATAAGATGCTCTTTGGTCTGAGGCTGCGGACAAGACTCGTTTGCAGCGATTACAAGCACCGCGCCATCCATGAGCGCACCGCCTGAAAGCATGGTCGCCATAAGCGTTTCGTGCCCAGGTGAATCAACAAAGGAAACAGTTCTGAGAACTTCGGTTTTCGAGCCGTCAACAGGACATTTCTTCTCAGTTGTATAACACGTGGGCTCATCACACTTCGGACACTTTCGGAAGGTTGCATCAGCATAGCCGAGGCGAATCGAAATCCCCCGCTTCAACTCCTCAGAATGAACATCAGTCCAAACACCTGAAAGAGCCTGCGTAAGCGTTGTCTTACCATGGTCTACATGACCCACCATGCCGATGTTAATCTCAGAGCCGGCTATAAAAAAGACCTCCTTACTCACCTGAAACAAGGGTGTCAATCGCTTTTGCGCCGTGCTTCACAACAACAGCGTTTACCTGGACAATATCGTTTGTAACAATATTTCCGCGAACAAGCTTTCTTTTTATAATTCCCTTCTCAGTCTGGCGATGGCCCTGGCCCTTGCCGAGAAGCGCTCTTGTGCGAGTTGTGCCGTGCACGTCATGTCGCATGGGGGTTCCGTCTTTATCGCTTCCACCTGTGATTTTAATTGTATATCCGGTTAGGCCAAGGTCTTTACCGCTTATGCTTGTTCCTACTCGGCTTCCGACGAGCACCGCCGCTTTGACATCATCTAGCTCTATGTTATGAGCCTTATTTTCCTTAGGATCTGATAACACTATCTTCAACAATAACACCTCCTAGTATAGGATTGGGCAAAGCTTTATTCTTTTGATATATATAGATTTACATCGAAGCCTACAGTGCCGGAGTTCATTTACCTTCGGTAACAACAGCTTAAAGTGTATTGCTAAAATAAAATATAACAACTTGGTATAATTTAAAAATTATTTTTTTCTCAGGATTTTTTTGGATATTTTTTTTCTATAGCACTGTTTACAAAGATAATCATGAGGCATCTGAGTTGTAATGTCTTTACCGCATTGTTCACATTCTTTAGATGACTTTTTTACTATTTTTTGTGTAGACTTTTTTTGTAGTTTCTCAAGAAACAGGGATAGAGATTCGAAAAAATTAGGATTCTTTAAGTCGTCTTCATCAGCCAATGGCCCACCAATCAATTTGTCGAGTAATCCGGGGCTTTCATAAATAATGGCGCCGGTTTCGATTGTATTTGTCAAACTTGATTCTACAACATTTGCAGAGGTCACTAGAGCAATCTGTGAATCGACAAAAAGTAGTTTGGAATGTAATTTAGGTATATATGTTATTTTTACCCTGTCTCTTTCAGTTACTTTGGATCCGATTCCCAGTACTCCCCCGTATTTAACCTTGACTTTACCTTTTTCTTTTAAATTTTCTGAACGGTCTTCAAGCTCTTTCAAGTTTTCTTTATGCACTCTTTTTGAGTGCTTACTTAGGTCTGAGTCGTTTGGGAAAACTTCCTCTGTGGGCCTTGTAAAAAGATGGAAGCAAATGTCTTCATTCAAGGCGTCTTCAAGGTTACTTTTCATATGTAATGTTGGTCTATACCAAGGAGTAATCATTACAATTTCTTTTTCTGCAAGCTTAATTAAGTCATTAAATGCTGTGTAAATTTCATCATTAAATACAAATTCACACTCCAATTTCAATTCCTCCAATTAATCTTAGAATTAATAATGAAGTATTTAACTTCTTCTCAGGATAAGATACCTCCAGCTCAAAGCACCCAAACACAAAAACCCCTGGGAATACTCTAAAAATTGAAAATTTACATTCCCCAGAGCGGGTTTGTTTTTCGTTTAATGTCTTTAAGCTCTTCCAAAACCGCGAGTTCCCCGGTTGTGATCTCGCCCTTATATTTTTTAAGAATCAGCTTTGCATGAGACTCCGGCACGTCTGCCAGCAGTGTTTCACCTTCTTTCACCTGCCTACCGATTGTGGGTCCGTCAATTGCCGCCGCCACCTCCTCTCCACGGCCTGCGCTGGAAATAGATTCACCCTTACTCTGCAGCCCTCTCACCACACCAATGTTTTCACCCTCCAGGTTCAGAAGCTTTATCTTAGGCTTGAGCACGCCCTCCTGCACCTCCACACCGATTACAGCCGGTTTATTCTGCCGAAACACTGTATCAGGTATCAGCCGGATCTTCGTCGGCCTGACTAGCCCGTCAAGCTCCTCTTTTTTCTCCTGATTTTTCAGGTTTTTCACCCACTCCTCATAGTCTTCAATGATTTTGTAGATAACCTTGTTTTCAATGATGTTCACACCGAGATCAAGTGCTCTGGCCTGCGCGTCCGGAAGAATTGAAACATTGAATGCAAGTACAACGGCACGGGTTTTATCACGTTCTTTCACCGCTGCCGCCTCAACGACATCACGTTTTGACACGTCTCCAACCGCCGCGATTCTGATGGGTATTTCGCTTTCAGTAAGCAGTTTAATCATGGCTTCAAGTATTCCGATTGTGTCAGCCTTTACAACAACTCCTGCTTCTTCGGATTTAACGGTTACAGCCTCCTGTTCAGCTTCAAACTCCCTGCGCACACGCTCCTCCTCGCCGCGGGCGACCACGTAGAGCTGTGAGCCTGCCAGGGCCTCATCGATCTTGGGTGCGGCGATCTTTATCCCGCTAGCCGCAAAGGCTTCAGAGATGTGGTTGAACCTGAACTTGGGGTCTCGTATCTCGTCGAGTGCCCTGGGCTTTAATATCGCTCGGACAGTGCTAAAGATTGTGCCTCTTTTTCCGCCGATTGCGATGGTGTCGCCTTTTTTCAGGCTGCCGTCAAAGAGTATGACGTCGATTGTTGTTCCAAGCCCGCGCTCTTCCTTAACCTCAAGAATTGTGCCGCGCCCCGGTGAATCCGGGCTTATCTCAAGGCGCTCGCCCAGAAACCTTTGTGACAGGCCGGTAAGTAGCACGAGAAGCTCTGGTATGCCTTCGCCGGTTATCCCGCTTGCAGGCACGATTGCGATCTGTTTTTCAAACTGCTCCACACGGTCAAAACGCTCAGACTGAAAACCCTGCTCGTGAAGCGCGCCCACAACCTCGTAGAGCCGGTTTTCAATAACGCTCTGGACTTCGCTGGTCTGGGATGCGAAGGATTTGGTGAATGACTCGCCGGGAATTGCCTTCCAACCACGGATGCGGTCTATCTTGTTCAAAACCAGGATGAAGGGTGTTTTAAAGGTGCGAAGAATTGCAAGCGACTCAAGGGTCTGAGGCTGAAAGCTTTCGTTTATATCGACTACGAGAACAGCGATGTCTGCAAGCGCGCCGCCACGTTTTCGAAGAGTTGTAAACGCCTCATGACCGGGTGTGTCGATTATAAGCAGCCCAGGTATTTTAGCCTCGATTTTCATGAGTTTTAGAAGCGGTCCGCTAACTTTTTTTATCACATCCACCGGTATCTCAGTCGCTCCGATGTGCTGTGTGATGAGCCCTGCCTCCCGATCTGCAACTGTGGTTCCCCTGATCTTGTCAAGGAGCGTTGTCTTTCCATGGTCAACGTGGCCGAGAACTGATACGATTGGCTGGCGAATCGCCTTCTTCATAGGTGAAGATAAACGGGCAGGGGGTTTATAATAATTCTCATATGAAAAACTCATGCCGGCACAGATGTGTGTGAAATCGAAAATGTGTTTTACTGGGGTAGAGGGATTTTTTCAACAGTCATCCGCCTGTAGATGATCGGGCATACGGTGGATGTGAATATCGCGAGGAATATGATCGCAGCTTCAAGGGCTTCATCGATTATTCCAAGTCTGCGTCCAACCTCTGCCGCCGCGATTACAAGGCTGAGATTTGATGTGAGAAGTATTCCGGCTGCAACCGATTCTTTCAGCGAAAGCGACTTGTAGTTGACAAGGATTGTGGGCAGGATCTTTACGAGAAAGGCGATGACGATCAGAGGTGGCACGATCAGAAGTCCGCTTCGGTTTAAGAGGAGGTCGAATCGGAAGTTTATCCCGATGTTTATGAAAAATATTGGTATGAGAAAGCCATAGCCGATTGCGTAGAGTTTTTCTTCGAGAATAGATCCTCCGCGAAAGAGCACGCTGAGTAGAACACCTGCAAGAAATGCGCCGAGGATTTCTTCAACGCCCACAACCTCTGAATAGGCTACAAAGCCGAGCATGATTGCGATTGCAGCCCTTACGCCGACCTCGGTGGGCTGATCCGGTTTAAACCAGCTTGAGAGAAACTCAGGGAAATGCCAGAGCGCTTTTTTACCGATGAGATATGCCGCGGCGTAGGCGATGAAAAGA
>BDTI01000166.1 GCA_002923215.1 archaeon BMS3Abin16
TTCATGTTGATGAGGTGTCTGCAGCTGAGCTGGCCGGGGAGCTTGAGTCTTCGAAAACCGATATCAGAAAAAACACTGGAAGCGATGCTGTTTCAGTCGTTTATCCCGGTGGAGCCTATGACAATGATTCCCGCGACGTTGTGGCAAAGTTTTTCATCTCCGCCCGCACAAGCGACGACGGCTACAACCAACTGGCTCCGGCGGACATGCACCTGCTCAGATCAAAGACTGTTGCCAAATACAACCTCCCATATATGAACGGCTGGGCAGATGAAGCCTCAGAAAAAGGATTGTGGCTCATTGAAAACCTCCATCTCGTGGGTGATTCAAATCCGGCTGGATATAGTTTCTACCTCTCCACAGATGACTTCACAGATCATCTTGACTATCTCGATTCCAGTGGGCTTTGGATTGCGCCGCAGGGTGATGTGGCACGCTATATCGTGGAACGTGAAAACTCGGTTGCAACGCTCAGTTTTCCCGTCTTTAAGCAGGACTTTTTTTCAATCACTCTTACAAACAATCTGGACGACTCGATCTTTAATATGCCTCTTACCCTGGTTGTCAAACTTCCCAGTGGTTGGGACACTGTCCAGGTTTCCGGCCGGGGTGTGATTCTGCCTGCGAAGGTTTCAAAGGGCATTTTGTATCTTGAGGTGGTGCCGAATAGCGGTGAAATACTGGTTGAGCGCAGAGATGTTTAAACTCCCTCTGGCCCGCGCCTCCATTAGAACAAAAAATCTAGGGGGGGCCCGGCTACATTATCTCATAGTTTTGCCAGTTCACGACGTCTCCTGCAACCCTCACCGATAAATTTTATTATTTTATTCAAATTCACGGAAATTAGTTTACATCACCCATTTTCTTTCGACCGCGGTTTTGCCGGCGATATCTTTTTGGCCCAGATTTTTGCGGCAGCCGAACTCAAAGATATAACATTCTATCCTTCATTCGACCTGGTGGAAGAATGAAGCAGGGGTAGAACGCTAGGGGACAGCGTCCCCTGCGTGATTTGGGTATGATTTGGGGAAAACCTAATTAATAAAGGAGTTCAAGCATGCATGCAATGCACCCAGGATATTCTATTTTAACCCTTGCAAACATAGTCCTGATACTGGTGCTATTATACATATTCTACCAATCATATAAAGAAGTTAAATCAAGATTCACACTAGGGCTCATTGTATTTGCCGTGGTGCTTCTTGTAAACGCTGTTGTGCAGTGCCCAGTATTCTACACATTATTCACCGCAGAAAAACAGTGTCCCTTCACACCCTACTATACTGTGGCCTCAGGATTTCAGTTCATCGCGCTTCTTATATTGATTTATTTAGTGAGAGAATGAAACTTATATATATGCGCTAAAATATTTGGTCGAAGGAGATAATTTGATGCAATCCAAAAAGGCGATAACACTTGCACTGCTTGCTGTAACCGTGTTTTTCATCTATTATTCGGTGAATGCAGCGCCCCTCATCGACGACGGAAACTATACCTATATCGCGGGTATGCCGTGGTACAACACATACGCCAAGGGGCTTGAAGCTGCGCAGGCAGAGAACAAACCGATGCTCGTCTATGGCTGGGCGATCTGGTGTAAGTTCTGCGAAAAACTCCATACCGAAACATATCCAGACCCAAGGATATCATCCATACTCAATGAAAGCTTTGTACGTGTGGCAATAGACCTTGATGTAAACAAAGAGGACGCAAGCAGATTTGGAATATCCTATCCTCCCAAGCTCATCTTCCTAACCTCGAATGGCGATGAGATCACTAATATCCCCGGCTATCTACCTGCAGACCGTCTGCTCCCGATACTTGAACAGGTCAGATCAATGTCTGCAACATCGCTTCAAATACCTCATAATCTGCCTAGAACTGAAGACCGTGGTGCATCGTAATGGCGGTTCCACACTCTTTTTCAGACCTGGTTCAGGCCACCTTAGGCGATAAGATACTTTACGTAAGCCTGCTTCTGGGACTGGCGCTAATTGCGCTCCTCCTATACGACCAGATCAAAAACACTGAACAATATAACAAGCATATAAAATGGGGTGTCAGGGCCTTCGGAGCGCTGCTACTCACAGACTATCTGCTCCTCGTCTACTACTTCATTGTAAACGACTTCACCTACAACTATGTCTGGACATTTTCAGACCGAAACCTCTCCATATACTACCGGATATCAGCAGCCCTTGCAGGCCAGGAGGGTACGTTTCTCTTCTGGGCGGCAATCATCGGAGCCGGTGCAATGTGGTTAAACGAGAAAAAAGAAAGCACTTCTGATTTCATCAAAAAAACGCAGATTGTAGTTCTCCTTATCGGGGTTTTCTTCATATTTCTCACAATTAAACAAACGCCTTTTGCAACGATTCACCAGCTATTCCCAGAGCTTCCTGCAGGCTTTATCCCTGCGGACGGAAACGGTTTGAACCCGCTTCTCATCGACCCCTGGATGGCGGTGCATCCGCTTGTGATGTTTATAGGTTATGCGGCTGTTACAAATCCCTTCGCAATCTCACTTGTATATCTCTACATGTCGATTCGGGGCCGCGCAGGTGAAATCGAAAAGATCGGAATAGAAAATGTGGTTCAATTCTGCAGGGTCGCATGGTTCTTTCTCACCTTCGCAATCGCGATCGGAGGCTTCTGGGCCTATAAGGTGCTCGGCTGGGGTGGCTTCTGGGCCTGGGATCCTGTTGAGACGGCTTCACTCATTCCATGGCTCATGCTCACAGCAGCCATGCACACCCTTGTGGAGCACAAGAAAGACCGCCATAAATACGCGATCCTCGCTCCGGTGCTCGTCGGCCTCAGCTATTCACTAGTAGTCTATGCGACACTTGTTACTCGAAGCGGGTTTTTCGAATCGGTCCATGCCTTCGCAGCCGGCACGACCGGATCCTATCTTGTGGCTATGACCCTGATTTCAACGGTTGTCGTCGTCGCTCTGGGCGCGCTGAGATACGCCGCGGTTTCAGACGATCACAAACCTGAATCTCAAGACTCATCTTTTGTGAACAAGACAAACATATTCTACATAACAATTCTCTTTCTCGTCGTTCTAACCTATATCTCGATTTGGGGTATAACCTATCCTGCGCTTCTCAAACTCCTTGCCGGGAGAAAGGTTGGAACAGGAATCGCCTTTTTCAATCTCTGGAGCTATCCATTCTTCATGGGGCTCTTTCTACTTGCAGGGCTATGCCTCAACTATAAACCTTCGAATAAGGAAAAATCGGTTCGGGAGTTTAAGATATTTTTCGCCCTCACACTTGTTGCCGCTTTGATTCGGCCAAGCGATGCCTGGAACATTGTGGACTATTCTGCTGTTGTAAACGCACAGAGCCCGCTGCTCTACCGCTTCATCGGCGGCGCCTCAGCCCTAAGCTTCATCCCGCCAATGGTCTACATTGTTTACAGCCTATCAAACAGATACAACGACAGGATCAAAAACTCTAAAAACCGCAACTTCACGCTCAAAGAAATCGGTATCTTATCTATACATCTAGGCATTGTATTCATCGTGCTTGGCGGTGTTTTCGCCACCATGTTTTCAACAGAGTTCGCAGGAAGCGCCAACATAAAAAACAACGAGGTTTCAAGCATCGAAGGGATGCCCTACGGCCTCTCAGTTGTAGACTACAGAACCGTTGTGGACTATGGCTCCTCCCAAGACGTCGGAGTGGTTGAGCAGCCGGTTCTGCCAGGCATATCACTCGCCGAAATGTATGCTGAGCTTCGGGCAGGTGAGTTTAGAGAAACCTACAGCGTTCGCGGCGAAATAGTTGAATCACTGCAGACAGAGCACATAACATATGTACACATCAAAGAAGATGATCTTGACCTTTGGGTTGCAATCGACAAGATGGATAATGTGCCTAACAATGTCAATGTTGTCGCAGACGGCATGCTCATGGCAGACTTCCCAAGCCCCACCCTTAACCGCACCTTTGATCTTATTTTGTTCGCAAACCAGATGGAGGAGTACTCGGCGCAGACAGGCAAAAAACCCTACACTACAACTGAAGAAATAACATTCGCAGTCTATGAAAAGGGCAGTAAGATCGGCCAGGGCGTGGCGCGCTCCATTGACTATAACAACGGCAACGCAAACCGGGTGATGATTGACAGAGGTGTTCTCAGGGATGTTTATGTCATTTATAACGGTCTCACAGGTGACAGCGCCTCTGCAACGGTTAAGATCATTCCACTCATAAATGAGCTGTGGTTTGGTGTACTTCTCTTCATGGCCGGAATCCTCTTGGTCTTCATATTTGACCCTGCATATCACGGTAGGGGGTAAGATGACATGGTGGGATTTGAGCCATCATTTTTGCTCGCCTTTCTCGCAGGCGTTGTAACGATTGCAACTCCCTGTGTGCTCCCGATTCTGCCGCCGCTACTGGCAGGGTCTGTCGGCCATCGGCTGCGACCTGTTCTTATCGTGCTCGGAAGCACTGTAACATTCACGCTTATGGGTGGTGTTTTCTCTGTAATTGGAATTGCTGCTGGAGGGTTTGGAAATGCGCTTCGACTCTTCTTCATAGCCCTTATAATCGGATTCGGCGCGGTCTGGGTTGACAGTGATATAAACGATCTTTATACAAAATACTCCAGCCTCCTTTTGAACCGCTTTTACAAGCCTTCCGCCCGCAGGGGGGATGAATCGCTCTTCGGTGCGTTTGTGCTCGGACTTTCACTTGGGATCGTGTGGATACCCTGTGTGGGCCCGATCCTCGGAGCTGTTCTGTCACTTGTTGCAATCGAGGGCAACCTAGTTACAGGTTCGCTTATGCTCACAAGCTATTCTATCGGCCTTGGAATCCCGATGCTTGCAATAGCCTATGGCGGGAAAAAAGTAAGCGCGAAACTTGATTGGACGCGGAGTAACTCTGAAACCATTAAAAAGCTCGCAGGCTGGATTCTCATCGCAACGGGTCTTGCCATGCTCTTCGGAGTGGACCAATGGATTCAGAGGCTTCTCCTGCCTTATTTCCCTGAGTTTGAAACACAGCTGATGAAACTTTTTTAACACAAGTTATTCAGAGCCGATCTCGCCAATCAAAAAATCACGATTTTCAAGATGAGTCTCTGCCGTCAGGTTCCTATCTGCTCCGGCGAGCACAACAATTTTCTGGCCCGCAGCCCACACATCCGGCTTGACGTACATCTTCTTGGCACCAGGCTCCCTGATCGTATCTGCCTCTTCACCGGTTAAAACATTCTGAACAATCCCGCCAACACCCTCTGGTGCATCGGGACCGCCAAGGATAATGATGAATTCCCTGTTTTTATAACCCTCAAAGTTCGCTGCCGAAGTGGACTCAACCTCAACGCCGCCATTCCTTAAAAAAGCTATGAAATCAGCTGCCAGATCAAGGTCTATCGAGTTTGCTAGTATAGTGATCTTTGGCGTTACGGGCAGCGTGTTATTAGACTGTGAAAGATTCAGCCTATAGTAGTAGATGCCTGCATTAGGTTTGTCAAATCCGGCGGCGATCTTTGAGCCATCCGCTGATAGGGCGAGGGTGTTTATCCGGTTGGCCACGCTTCGGTTAAACAAAGCTGTGCCGTTAATCGAATAAAACTCTAAAACACCGGTATCGGTAAAGACCGCGATTTCACTGTCCTTATTAGTGAAAAAAACCTGTTTAACACGGCCCGCAGTTTCAACACTCCAGTTTACAACGCCTTCGTCATTTATCAAAGTCAGGTTAAAATATCCCTGGCCTGCGGCAACCCAGTGCCCGTCATCGGAAACCGCCACTCCCAGAGGAGCCACATTGCCAATACCAAAGGTCCATAGAATCTTCCCGTCGCGGTCAAAGGAGTAAAGGTTTGTGTCAAGCGACCCGGTGACAATGCGGCCTCCGTCATTTGAAATAGAAAGAGCTGTCACTGTGTCAGCCAGCTTATACCTCCAAAGCATGGTCATGTTGCGGTTGAAAAAATAAACCATGTCATCGGGATGATCCGACGCCGCTGCCAAATAGGCTCCGTTACCTGAAATTGAGACAAGCGACACACCTTTCCGACCGATATCATAGCTCCACAACGTAGAGCCGTTCTCATCGAAAAGATAGATGTTTGTATCATCTGATGCGGCTGCAAGATATCTTCCGTCATCTGATATGGAGACGCTGTTTATGTAGCTTGAGGTTTTCGCCTGCCAGAGCCGCTCGCCGCTTTGGTCGAATAGATGGACATATGTATCGGTGGATCCTGCTGCGATAAGGCTGCCGTCTGCGGTAATTGATGTGCTTCTCGTCCAGCCGCCGGTTTCGTTCTGCCACTGTAATCCGTATCCTTGGTCTCCTGCAAAAACCCATGGACTTGCTAAAACAACGGCTAAAAACAAAAATGCTGCAACAACATGTTTCATAACTAATAACTCCCAGCTATAATTGATAGATTGAAGTTGTGGATATATAATGCTTGCTTTAACAGCGCATGGCTAAATTCAACTATCGGCTCAGGCATGTTTGTGCTATGAAATGCTGCTGGAGGATTTTGACGGTGTTTGCGGCTTTGATTTCTTCTATGGGTTTAATTTTTGGCCGCAATATTTATCTATTTACATCTGATACATCAAAATATGATATATGTTTCTCTCGTTAAAAAAGACCGGAGATAAATGCAGTAAGCTCTCAGGCTCAGAGCCTTTAACCATGTTCCAGTTGTCACAAAACCCCTGCTATTCAAAGAACATTTACAGGAGATAAAAAAGAAAAAATGACCTCTGCCATCGTTCCCCTAATTGACGACCTAAATATAATACATGGAGTTAATCTGCCTGTTATTATATGGTTCACCGTGCCTGGATGCCCGCCGTGTAAAGCTATCGAACCACGTGTGAATAAGCTTATCGAAAAGCATGGGGATGAATTCAAAATCTATCAGTTTGGCATCACTAAAAATCCGGGGGCCGCCCAGGAACTGGAGGTTATGAGCACACCCACGTTCATATACTTCAAAGGAGGAGTGGAAAAAGGGCGTTTAGACGCTTTTCCTGACATGTCTGAATTTGAAGAAATGCTTGATACAGTAGTAACAGGCGGTGAAACTGGTGGTGGTGAAAAAGATTGAAAAAAAGGTTCAACTCAGCTGGCTGTAAATGCTGCATGAGATGCGGCTAGGGGAAATCTTATTAAAACAAGGTTTAAACAACCTATAACCGGTGGAGATGAAAGATAAAAATTGGGATGTTATAATCACGGGCGCAAGCTTTGCAGGACTCGCCGCCGCCCATTTTATCCCTGATGCTGAGGCGCTTTTGCTTGAACGGCAGAACCGGCTTGGCAAAGCTCAGAAATCAACGTGCTGCACATCGCTTGCCTGGATAGAGCGCCTCGGCTGCCAAAACTCAATTTTGCAGGTCCTTGATTATGTGGCGATTCACCCTGGCCGCGGAAGGGGTGTGCGGGTGCGGCTTCCAGAATCTTTTTGCACAGTTGACTACAAGTTGTTTTGCGAAACACTGGCAGCAAGTCTGAAAAACACAGAGATTAAAACTGGGGTGCGGGCAATCGAGATAAACAACGGCTCGGTTAAAACTGATCAGGGAAATTTTAGCGGAAAAGCAGTGATCGACGCCTCTGGCTGGCCCGGTGTGGGCAACAAAGGGGCGTGGAAAAACAAGTGGTGGAGAAAAAAACCTGCCTTCGGACTTGAAGTTGAAACCGCCTACACTGGAGAGATGGATTCAATTCACATTTTTTATGGCAAGCGATATACACCCCACGGCTATGGCTGGATATTTCCAATCGGAAAGGGTAGCGCGCGTATCGGGATTGGCGGACAATTCTCAGGAAAACCTCTTAAAGTGCTAGACAGGTTTCTCACCGAGCTGGATGTATCAAGAAATGGTGCTAAACCCCACGGGGGTTTTCTTCCGGTTATCAAATTGGGCGAGGCTGTGAGAAACAAGGCTTTTATTGTGGGTGATGCCTGCAACCATGTAATCCCTGGGTCGGGTGAAGGGATTAGAGCCGCCTTTGAATCTGGCGAGATATGCGCAGGGATTGTGAGCCGAGTTCTAGAGGGTGAGATTACTCTTGACGAGGGGCTTAGCGAATACTCTGAGAGTGTTTGCCGGTCTCGCGCTTTCTATGATAACATGCGTTTTATCCAGGACATGGCTCATTTCTGCCCTGACTTCGCACGGAGCCGTTTGATAAACAGCCTGCTTAAGGTGGATGAAGCTAGGGCTGAAGCTGTTTTGAAGCGTTATCTAAAAGGTGATTTCAGGGCGTCGAAGGCTGTGATTGTGAAACGCGTTGTGAAAAGTCTACTGAAATAATCGCATGTGAAAAATGTGTGCCCTCTTGGTGTTTTGGCTCCATAAAGGTTATTTATTAAAAGCCCACACGCTATGCTTGTTAAGATGATTTGCAGCACCTGTCAGCTTAAGATTAAGGAGGATTACGCCATAGTGCATTACTGGAAGCACCATCGTCCTCTACTCTTGGAGCGGATTCGGGCTGGACGGAAACGGAGCCGGGCTCAGAAAAAGATTGACAGGTGGATTCGCAGGTAATGATGAAGCTTGTTGTCTTTGATATGGACGGGACTCTGCTTGATGGGAGAACGATTCTTTTTTTTGCGCGTGCCTTTGGATTTGAAGACGAGGCCAGGCGGATATTATCAGGCAGGTATTCGAAGAAGGAGCGGAGCAGGCTTCTCGCAGGTTTTCTGAAGGGTGTGAGCACGGCTGAGCTGATGGATGTAGTGAGGGGTATTCCGTTGATGAAGGGTGCTCGTGAAACGATTTCTGAGCTGAAAAAACAGGGTTGTAAAACTGCGATTGTCACCGATAGCTATGACATTGTGGCCGAACATTTCAGAAACGAGTTAGGGGTGGATAGAGCCTTTGGAATCAAACTGATTGTTAAAGACTCCCGTGTGACAGGTGAAATCGAGATGCCTGCAAACTGCCCGACCCCTGATTTCTGTGGCGACCCATCGATATGTAAAAGTGAGATACTCAAATCGCTGGCAGAGGATTTCGGGATTCCCCTCTCCGAGACTGTTGCAATTGGCGACAACCTTGTTGACTTCTGCATGATAAAGGCAGCCGGGATTGGAATCGCCTTCGACCCTAAAGTGAAAGTAATTGAAGAAGCGGCGGATGTTGTCATCCGAGAAAAAGACCTCCGACTAGTGCTTCGAAACATAAAGGTTATATAAAAACGATTTGAGAAGATACCTGATATTGGGACTAAATATGGGAAAAAAAGACATTGTAATCGGCATACCCTCCTACAATGAGGAGGCAACAATCATCCATGTGATGAGCATGGTTGCAATGGGGCTTCAAGAGTTTTATCCTGAGTATAAGTCGATGATCGTTGTGGCAGACGGTGGTTCAACAGATCGTACAGTAAGGCTTGCAAACTCTTTCAGGGTTGATTCAAACATTGAAAAAAAGGTTGTTAAAGCGCCGCGCAACAGGGGAAAAGGCGCTACGATAAAAAAGATCATGCATGTCTCTGAGAGTGTGAAGGCGTCGATGCTTGCAATCGTTGATAGTGACCTGTTAAGCATCAAGCCGAGCTGGGTTGATTATCTTCTAAGGCCAATAGCCTTCGGGCACGCTGATTTCACGGTCTCCCGTTATCTCAGGGATAAGCATGACGGCGGCATCACAAAGCTTCTCACATATCCAATGGTTACAATGCTCTGGGGTGAAGAGGTTCGCCAGCCGATGGGCGGCGAGGTGGGTATGAGCTCTGAGCTTGTACGGCGATGTCTCGAACAACCCCTGTTTCCCGACGACTTCGGTATTGATACTTTTCTCACAACTGTAGCCCTTGCAAATGATATGCGGGTGCATGGCGGCATATTAGACGCGAAATTCCATGAATCCACATCAAAGTATGTTGAGCCTAAAAAACATCTCCTCGGCATGTTTAATCAGGTGACAAAAGCGCTTTTCGAACTTATGATCTACTATGAAAAGAAGTGGAAAAAATGCACGCCTCTGCCTTTTCATCATGCCAAACGGCCTCGTAAGCTTGACAAATATAAGGGTCCGCTTCCAACGCCTGTGACGCTTTCCCGTGACGCGCTTTGGAAGGCTGGATACGAGATTTTAGATGGTAAGCGTCGGCTGTTAAAGGAGATTTGTGGGGACGACTATGACAGGCTGCTTGAGACGATGCGGGAACGATCTCATCTCGACGGGGACATGTGGGCTGAAATTGTTATACGGGCTGCTGCAGCTTATAAGCGCAATCCCGATGATAAGATCATTGAGCTTCTTGGAGGTATATGGCTTGGGCGATATGCTACTTTTGTTGAGTCCACGGAGAAGATGAATCTTAATGTGGCTGAGCTTGATGTGCATAAGCAGATGCTTTATTTTTTGAATAAACGTGATCTCTTGATGCACATCTATTAATCAAAAGAGGGTTTTGGGCTTGCCTACTGCTTTGATTCTTCACAGATCTTTTTGAAGGGAATGCCGCCGTTGGGCTCGAAATAACAGCTTCCGCGGAACCGATCGCAGAGATAAATGTCAAGTACGCCGTTGTCCACCATGTAGGGTGTTGCATGGCTGCAGTCACGGGGGTTCAGAGTCTTTTTTTCCAGCACTGTTTTAAGTTCTGTTTTCATAAGAGTTGCTCCAAGTTTAAGATGCCTGCTTCTGTTAGCA
>BDTI01000167.1 GCA_002923215.1 archaeon BMS3Abin16
TCAAGCACGGTTAAGAGGGGAACATATTTATAATCCTCTAGTTCTAGAAGCGTTTCATGCGTCTACGGCATTTTATCAATAACATCCGCATCTCTCATTGGTGGTGGTGGATAGGTGTCTGCGCAGCCGCTGTGCTCGGATTCAATCCCGGCGTAAGGGTTACAGATTTTTCCCTGATAATCGTTGGGTTCACATTTTTATTCGCAAGCGTCTACACACTCAACAACACCTATGACCATCAGTCTGACAAGTGGAATCCTGAGAAGAACAATCCAGTAGCACACGGCCGCATCAGCTATAATGAGAGCTTTGTGCAGACAGTTGTGCTCGCAGGAACCGGGCTTGTGCTGCTTGGACTGGTTTCACCTAGCGGGTTTATAAGCGGCGTTGTGCTCTGCCTGTTAAACATTGTTTATCATGTGCCGCCGCTTCGCACAAAAAGCAGGCCCTATATTGACATCCTATCTATTACACTGCTCTATGCCACTCCTTTTTTCGTGGGCTACAGCGCGGTTAACGGCTTTGATCTCCGTGGCACGGGTATCGCGATTTTATTCGGCCTCCTCTCAGGGATGGTGCATCCCTTTCAAACCGCAAAGGACCTTGAGCAGGACCGGATGAACGGGGACAACACAATTGCCGCATCCATCGGCCTTAAACGCTCAGTCATGCTATCACTCATCCTGGTGGTTATCACATTGCTCTATTTCGAGCTTCTAGTTACAGCCCGGTTTATAGATTCAAAGATGTTTTTATATCCAGTTACATTCATCCCCTCGCTTGCCTACTATGTCAAGACAATCTCTGATCCATCACATAAGAAGATCGACTCCACCGTGCTTATCCTTCGTTTAAATGGAATCCTCGGCGGAATCGTTCCAATCTATTTTCTGCTGCGTTAAGACATATCAAAGGGTTCTCCAAACCGCTCTAAGTAGACTAACTCGTCCAGTTGTTTTCGGTTGGAAGACCTGTTTTTCTGAGCTGGATAGCCCAGGGCGATTACAGCGGTTAGCTCCCAGGTCTCAGGCACCGCTAGAAGAGTGTTTACATCTTCTTTTCGCTTGAGTATTTCGCCGAGCCAAACCGCGCCAAGGCCGAGGCTGTGCGCTGCGAGGAGCATGTTCTGATTACATGCGCCGATAGCCATGAGATCCTTGTCTCGGTCATAGCTTGCTTCCAGATCCAAAAACACAGAGATGAGAACAGGTGCTGATAGCACGGTATGTTTGTAATGGGTGAGCTCGGCCAGCTCAGATTTAGTCTCATTATCACGGATTACGATGAATCTCCAGGGCTGGTTGTTAAGTCCAGACGGCGCCCAAGCCCCAGCTTCAAGAATTTTTTGTATCTCATCAACAGTGGGCTTTTTACCTGTGTATTCCCTGACGCTTCGGCGCGTGTGAATCGCCTTGATAACCTCGTTTGGATATGTCATGTAACTGTGCTATGCTAGTGAAATTTATAAAATTGTTGCCCTCTTCTCCGAACCACTTCTTGCCGACGTTAAACTCCGGGAATAACTTTATATAAATCTAGATTGGAAAACAATGGCTATGTCAGAAAATGTGATGACACTTACAGACGCAAATTTTGATGAAACCATCGCTGAGAATAAGCTGGTACTCGTGGACTTCTGGGCAGCCTGGTGCGCGCCCTGCAGAATGATTGCGCCGGCACTCGAAGAAATCGCGGCTGAGACTCCTGGTGTTGTGATTGGAAAGATGAATATCGATGAAAACCCGGTGAAAGCCGCGCAGTTTCAGATAATGTCAATCCCAAACCTGCTCCTCTTCAAAGACGGTAAAGTCGTAGAAAACATAATTGGCGCAGTTCCGAAAAGCAGCCTCACATCAGCTATAAATAAACACATATAGAGATAGAGGAAAATATGGTTAAACGACGTCGAGACAAAGTCAAACTTCCAAGCTCAGGAGCAGGGCTTGTAAGATATATGGATGAAGAGGGTCAAGGGTTAAAGATCAAGCCTGAGCATATTGCCATGGCGGCGGGTGCAGTCATCGTTTTAAAGATTGCTTTAACCTCTTTTTAACACTGTAAATATGGTGAGGGTTGCAGTAACAAGACCGAGTGAAAGGGCTGTTGAAACTGAAAAACTTATTCGAAAATGGGGTTGGGAGCCACTGGTTGTTTCTTCAATTGAGCTTGTGGCTCTTTCAATTGACCCTGTGATTGTGCTTTCAAAATTTGACTGGCTCGTTGTGACAAGCGCCGCGGGTGCAGACCTTTTATGGCGGCATTTTGAAGAGGAGCTGAGAGAGGTTAACATTGCTGTTGTCGGCCCCAGGACTGCTGCGGTCTTTGAAAACCATGGAATTGATCCAAAGCTTGTGGCACGTGAAAGTGTGGGCGAAGGGCTTGCAAGTGAGTTATCAGATATTGTCAGGGGGCAGCGTGTGCTTGTGGCTCGTGCGAAAAAGGCTAGAGCGAAACTTGTTGACATGCTTTCAGATGTTGCGGATACAACTGAAATCGCGATTTACGACACAATATCTCCCACAGATAAAACATGGTTGAAACGGTTTAAAACACTGCTTGAAAAGGGTGAAATCGATGCTATAATTTTTACCAGCTCTCTTTCAGCGCGTAATCTATTGAATTTTATCGGAGAAGAGGGCATGAGCAGGGTGAATGAAATCATCGTCTGCGCCATCGGGCCGGTGACCGCGCGAACACTGGAGGAGCTGAACGTCAAACCCCGGTGTATGCCTGCGGAGTACACGATTGATGCGGCGCTCGACGAAATCTCAAAATATATCCCCAAAGAGTAATCAAAAAGCCAATCACTAAAAAGATTTATACCTGTGCACTCAAAGAAAGTATAGATATCATGAAACCACTGAAACTTCGGGAGACAGCGCTTTGAATGTTAAAGCTTACACACTCAGCACCTGCATATACTGTATGCGATTCAAACAATTCATGAAGGCACAGGGCCAAGAGTTTGACTATGTTGATGTAGACCTACTTGCGGGTGACGCGAGGAAGGATGTGCGCCGTGAGACAGAAAGCATCTGCTCTGGCTGCGGATACCCGATAATAGTTGCGGGCGATAGGGTTATCCGGGGTTTTGACGAGCCCCGGCTTCGGGAGGTTTTAGGCCTGTGAACAGTGACGCGGGATACGAGGAGCTTAAAAAAAGCATTAGTGAGAAGGCTGTGAAAACCGGCTACAAGTTGAATCCTGACACTGATTTTTTAGACCTCATCTTCAAAAGTCTTTTTACGAATCAGAAACGTTATGGGTATCCTTCTTGTCCATGCCGTCTTGCAGAAGGTGATTTTAAGGTTGACGCTGATATTATCTGCCCCTGCATTTATCGGGACCCGGATTTGTTAGAGTTTGGCAGATGCTACTGCGCGCTTTATGTGAGCGATGATTACACCACGGCTATGGGTGCAGGCTCTATTCCTGAGCGGAGGCCAGTGAAGAGAGCGAACTTATCTAAGGTTGGTGATAGGATGGGAGTAAAAAATGTTGGCGAGCGCTATCGATGCCGTATCTGCGGAAATGAGGTCACCGTGACCAAGGCGGGCGGAGGCGTGCTTGTCTGCTGCGGCGAAGAAATGGAGCTTCTGGAATAGCTGCCTTCTGAACTGTTGGTAAAACAGGGAGGCGGTAACTTGGTAAATAGTATGATAAACTACGGCGTATTCAGCCTGGGAGGGATGTTTTTTGGCTGGACGTTTTTCATCCT
>BDTI01000168.1 GCA_002923215.1 archaeon BMS3Abin16
AAGATCGAGCGGTTCTTCGGAACACTTGAGCAAAAGCACGGGTTTTTCGATTCACTCAATGAGTTTGTGATGTGGTACAACCAGATCAAGCCACACATGAGCCTGGACTTTGAGGCCGCGGAAACACCGGCGGAAGCCTTCAACAGGAAACTTCCGCCAGAAAGAATATTAGGCTACACATCAAGAAGGTGGAACAGTGTGTAAAATTAAATCAGGATATCACAGGAGCTTAACACAACAGACTATCTAACATGGGAGAGTTTAGGATACACTTACTATGCGATAAATGAAAGCGATAATGCATTATTTGCATTCAATAAATCCTTGGAGATAAATCCAAAATCTAGCGATGCATTATCTGCAATCGCAGCAATTTATCGTGACAGAAGAGACTTGGTTAATGCCGTTAAATATAGTAAGAATGCATTAAAGTTAAATCCAGATGACTGGCTAGCTTATAATATAATCGGGACTGTTTATTATTTAGAGGGGAATTATGAATTAGCATTGGAAAACTTTGATAGAGCAGTAAAGGTATACCCATATGATTTAGATAATTGGAAATCAAAGGGTGATGTCGAATTTCGATTAAAAAAATATTCTGATGCTTCGAACTCCTATGAAAAAGCACTTGAAATATCTCCAGAATCACCTGTAGTGCTTGCCAAATTGGGCATGACTTACTTCCTACCTCAATCAAACTGAAAAAGCTTTAAACATCCTTGACAGAGCCATTGAACTTAATCCTTTTTACCTTGACGGACTAGCCTATAAGACCATGATTTTGAATGCCACAAATTCCTATGAAAACCAAAATAAATAACACAATATTAAATGTTGACATTGCTTAAAAACTAAAATTTATAGCCACTTATTATTCATAAAAATTAAAGGGAAAAACGGAAAATAATAAAAAGAAAAAAGAGGAGAATAGATGCTCAATTTAGAGCATCGGGTAGTATCTGTCAAGCTCCCACTTGTTGACCTGAACCCTGTAGTCATCCCACTCGTCGTGTTTGATCTTGAGCCAGTTTTCATAGACATGGTCGCCAAGGGTTTTTCTCACAAGCTCTGATCCCTCGACCTCTTTTATAGCCTCGCCAAGGTTGCCTGGAAGCTCTGTAATCCCCATCTTAGCTCGTTCATCCCGGGTGAGGTGGAAGATATCCTGTTCGATTGGCTCTGGTATTTCAAGGCCTTCCTCGATGCCAGCGAGACCAGCTCGAAGCATGACTGAAAAGGCTAGATAAGGGTTGCACGCAGGGTCAGGCGCACGATATTCAGAGCGTGTAGCCTTTTCCTTGCCAGGCTTGTAAAGGGGAACCCTAATCATTGCTGATCTGTTGCGCCGCGCCCAAGACACATAGACAGGAGCCTCATAACCTGGTACAAGCCGTTTATATGAGTTTACGAACTGCGCAATGATACCGGTGATCTCTCTTGCGTATTTGAGTTGGCCGGCGATATATGATTTAGCCACATCAGAAAGATACCATCCCTTCGGGTCCTTGGCATCGTAAAATGCGTTTCTACCGTCAGATGTAAACAGGCTCTGATGGGTGTGCATGCCTGACCCGTTCTCGCCGAAGAGCGGCTTAGGCATGAAGCTTGCGTAGATGCCGTTTTTCTGAGCAATCGCTTTTACTACAAGCCGATAGGTCATGGCGGCGTCAGCCATTTTCAGCGCTTCATTGTAGCGCAGGTCGATTTCATGCTGGCTGGGAGCAACTTCGTGATGTGAGTATTCTACGTCAATTCCCATATCCTCAAGGGAGAAGATGGTTTCACGGCGCAGATCCTCAGCAAGATCAAGCGGCAATAGGTCAAAGTAGCCGCCGCGATCCATTACCTTAGGTTCGTTGATGGAGGCGAAGTAGAAGAATTCAAGCTCAGGGCCCACGTTCAATGTGTATCCCATTTTTTTTGCATATGCAAGGTTCTTTTTTAGGACATAGCGCGGGTCGCCTTCAAAGGGCGTGCCGTCTGGCAGCTCTACATCACATATAAGCCGTGCAACAGCCTTTTCACTGGGCCTCCAGGGCAGTATCTGAAATGTGTCAAGATCAGCTTTTGCAATCATATCCGACTCATGTATCGGCGTATACCCCATGATGGATGATCCGTCAAAGCCCATACCCTCGTCAAGGGCATATTCCATCTCCTTTGTGGGCACGGCAAAACTCTTCAGGATACCCTGGATGTCTGTAAACTGAAACTTTACAAAACCCACGTCCTTTTCTTTCACGAGTTCAAGAATCTTCTTTATCTTTTCATCTCTGCTCATTTGATTTTTCCTCCAATTGATTTGAACTTAATATCACTTTGCTCAATACTACTATATAAAAGGCTATTTGTGAAGTGTTGAGAAGAATTCATAAAAGTTCATAAACCGCGGTCAATTAACGATGTTGCATAGATTAGATATTGAGAAGATTTGGGGGGAAAAAATAGAGGAGTTTGAGACAGATAAAAAAGTACTGCCTCAAATTACAATCAAGCGTTATTCTTCTCTTCTTCTGCGAAGCGCAAGATAGCCGCCGATTGCGATAAAAGCAGGAATTGCCGTGGTAGCAAACTCAGGGATTTCATAGGGAAAGTCCCACACGAACTCGCCAAGTGTAATAATGTCATTTGCACAGGTTAGAGATGTGTGCATGCCACCTGATGAGGGGCCCTGCGCCGGAGCGCCGATAAGGCCTTTAAGTATAGCCATCTCGATTACATAGTTGCCTCGTCCGTTGTCAATTACGCCAAGGCTGGCTGTAGCAAGTTCAGCATCACCAACATAGATTCCAGTTCCGGATTTCATTGAAACAGGCCCGTCATAGGGCACTCGTCCAGAGCCAGTTGAACCTATCCAATCAGGATTTTCATAGACTTTGCCTTTGTCTGCGCCTGTGAGCTTCACACCGTATTCGAATCCCTTGTCGCCAGTTGCAGGGTTGCCGTCAACGTCAAGCGCGAGGTCGCCCCGAATAATTCCTGTTGTTCCGTCTGGCATTGATGTGATTATCAGGAAGTATGCGTTGCGCCGGTCATCATCAAAATACAATGCCTCGATATCATAGTGCTCTCCTCCTGTTGGAGGTATCCAGCCGCTGGTTTTGGGTTCAGAATATGGTGCATACGATGGGCCTACGCCTTTGATGTGCACGCCTGTTGCTGAGTAGCCGCTCCAATCTGTATGACCGGGGTAAGTTGCGCCGTCGATGTTGTCTTCCACTATCCAGTCTACCGAGGTTTTTATCGGGACCCATGTTGCGGGAAGGCTCCAGGCATCTGTAGCGAGATTAAGCCCCCAATCGCTTGTGTCTCCGTCGATTGTGTATGCTGCCACCCCTGCTGATAGTAGGGTGAGTGAAATTAGCAGTAAAATAATTATCTTGTAAATCCCTTTCAATGTGTCAACCTCATTTTTTCTTGCATGAAAAATTAGTGGGGTGCAGTATTAATAGGGTTTGCGAAACAATGTTCAAGACTATTGTTCAAGCAGGGAGGTTAGAGTTTGAGGAGCTTTTTCAGGTTTACTCCACACATTTTTTTCATGTTTCTGCTTGTAAGAGTTTCCAGCTCATTAAACTTGTCTTTCATCTCCCACGTCATGTCTGCGTAGGGCGAGTCTGAGCCTGCGATTATCTTATTTGATCCAAGTTTTTCAAGGGCTTCAGCAACTCTTTCAACCGGTGTTTTCACAGAACCTAAAAAGATGTTTTCATGATTCTTCGCTGCTTCGATAAAGCCCTCTCCACGCATGTGTGCCATGATTATCTTTGCCTCTGGAACTGCTTCAGCCAACGAACTTATTGCATAGTTGTCAAAGATGTCCTTGCCGCTGTCAAAGACTACAGGCACATCAAGCTTGGCCGCCTCTTCTAGTATTAATTTTACATAGGGATTAGAGGGGCCGAAATTCTGCCCCTTTGGATGGAGTTTAACGCCTTTCAGACCAAGCTTGCCTACTGCTCTTTCAAGCTCACTCAGGGAGGCATCACCCGTATTTGGATCAAGGCGTGCGAATCCAATAAGTCTATCAGGATACCTTTCAACAGCTTGCGCTATGAAGTCATTGGCCTTTGAAAATGAAACTCCGGGATTAACCTCATTGAATGGAAAGACAACAGCCATCTCAACCCCTGCACGATTCATGCGCCGGATTATCTCATCAGGAGACTGGCTGAAATCGTCACCTCTATCCGGCCCGCCGAGATGATTGTGGGAATCGATAATTTTTGTCATCCTTTCAACAATTCATAGTGGAGCTGTATAAAGCTGTTTGGATAGCTTTTCATCTCAAGGAGCTTTAGCCTGAACTCCCCTTCCAGACCCTGAAAGAGGGGTATGCCGCCGCCGAGGACAATGGGTAGCATCGTAATAATCATATGCCGGATCAGGCCTTCTTTCAGGAGGTATGACGCAGTCTCAGAGCCGCCTACAAGCCATGTCGCAGCAGAGCCATCGTCCAGAAGGTTTCGGAGAAAGGCAGCCGGCTCATCCACAAACTCCACCCTCTCATCAGAATAGGCGAGCGGCTCTCGTGTGAAGACTATGCATCGCTTACTTTCATAGGGCCACTCTCCAAAGCCCAGTATCTGCTCATAGGTCTTTCTGCCCATGAGAACGGTGTCCACGCGTTCAAAAAGCTCTTGATAACCGTAATCTTCCTCTGGATCCGGCTCTTCAACAGATTCAAGCCAGTCAACACTTCCATCCTCAGAGGCGATGAAACCATCGAGGCTGGAAGCAATGTATAGGATTATCTCTCCCATTGTTCACCTGGCTAGAACGCTACGTCTCTAACAATAAAAGGTTTAGCATCCTCGCCTTCCAGGATTTTTTCATCAGAAACATCCGGGGTGAACAGGCTGCACAGAGAAGATTGTCATCTGTTATTTCCCTTCTACTTTCACAAGACGCTTACCGATAAGGTTCAGCTTGAATCTTCTGATTGTTTCCGGCGGTATTATCTCGTCTTTCGGACTTTTAAAGTACAGCGCGTCAAAGGGGCACTGCACTATGCAGGCGCCGCATTGCACGCATCTATCTGCCCCTGGCATCGTGGCGATATGCCGGTTTCTGTCCACTTCATAACAGTTCCTCGGGCAGACCTGCTCACAAAAACCTGCCCCTTTGCATCTTTTTTCATCAAGCACAACCTTTAGAAACCGGTCTTCGTGCAGGCCGCTCTTATAAACCGGGGTGCTGCCCATTAGATCGATGCTTATCAACAGGACAATGATAAATGAGATCAAGCCCCAGCGAAAGATATAACCCCAGGTAAATGTGTTTGTTAAGATGCTGGAGAGGGTGAGAAAGCCTATAAACACCCCCCAGAGTAGTAAGGGAATAGGGCTGAAATCAAATAGGACGGTGTATTTATTGAATCCTGTCATCTTCTTCTTTTGATTGAGCCGTTTAGAGTACAGGGGGAATGATAGAAAGATTGAAAGCGGCAAAGCCCAGATTAGACCTGTCAGGGGCAGGAACAGTTCACGCCAAAAAGTGAGGGTTATAAGGCCTGCGACGGCTGAGAAGGGGAATGCCCACATGACCGCCATTTCAACACGCTGCACAGTTGGAAAACGCACCTCCCGCATAGCCCGGGTTTTTTTGAACTTCGTTTTAACGTAGGCAGGGATGTCTTTCGCATAAACAGGACCCCAGATCACCTTCCACCCCGTCTTTTCCTGGATGACCCCGGCCTCGACGCCTGTGGCGGCAAGCTGGGGCAGCACAACCGTCCTGTGGTCCACAAGCCCTTCAATCCCGCTTGTCTTCAGGATTGAAATAACACTGTGGTTTGTGAAATATCCTCCTGCGCTGGCACACCATACATTGATCCCCCGGCTGTTGGCAACGAGGAGATAGCAGTCTATTCCATGCAAGCATTTTTTTACTCTTTCCACAGTCAGATGATAGTTGCAGGTTAGAAAAACAGGTGATTTTCTATCTGGATCCCCTATTTTAACCAAGCCTGTTTTGCATGGAATTGGAAAACCCCTCAGCAGTGTTTCAATGATATTTACAGCAGCGTATTTGATTGAGTTCACCACTCTTCATCCCCCCGGATTTCTAGCTGTTAACTCGATAAAATCCTCCAGCCAGTTCAAACGGACTGACCCTATTAAAAAACCAGCTTCCTCAATCTTTTCCGCTAAATCCTTTACCGCGTGGGTGGTGGTTTGGGTGATAAGATAGGTAATTGCTGCAAGCGGACATCGTATCAGCCGATTAAACACGCGCTTTAAAACGCTTTTAGGTGTCACCTCATCGGCGATAAGTAAAAGCCCCCCTGGTTTTAATATCCTCTTTATCTCTTTAAGGGTGTAGGTCAATTCGTCACCGCTTAATTCAGAAAAACACAGGCCGCTCATCACAACATCGTAGCAGCTTGTTTGCTCACATCCAAGCTCAGCCACCCCCATCTCACAGAACCTCACATTTTGTGATAGACCCGCCTCATCCAGGCGTGTTTGCGCAATCTCCAGCATCTGGCTATTGACATCAATCCCTTTTACGATTGCACCCTTCCCGGCGGCCCTCAGCGTCAACGCCCCAGTCCCACATCCGATATCTAGAACTCTCTGCCCCTTCTCTACCTGTGACGTTAAACGATCATAGGCCCCATCCACAGCCCCCAGCGTGAGGATGCGAATGCCCCTGTCATACCTGCTTGGCGCGGACTCAAGGACCTTCATCAAAACATAGAGACTCATACAAATAATCCCCTACCTTTTCTAGGGGCATTGGTGGTATATCCATCTTTCCCGCCGTCAATCGAATATCAGTTTAAACTCTAATCCTATTTTATATTAGGTTTTAACGCGAGCACGTCTATAATCCTCTCCTCCCTACCTTCTTCTCACCAGATTAACGTTGTATCGCCTGCGGTGGCTGTTTTCAGTCAACTCCTGTGGAGGATCTGATGCCCCGGCCCGCTGTAAGCCTCGATGAGTTTTGGCCCAAAGCTGTAGGCAAGAAGAGACGCTGTTAATGCAACGCCTATGGAGCCGAGGATGTCAAGTGGGAAATGAAGGCCTGCGAATACTCGTGCAAGTCCGCCGACCAGCCCCAGTATCGATAGGACTATGCCGGATAGCCTTGTTTCGCGGTAATAGATGAGCAGAAAGGCTATTGAAAGCATGATGGTTGTGTGGTCAGATGGAAACGATGTTTCAGCGGTGTGCTGGATCAGCAATGTTGCGAGATGAAGCGTGAAAGGCCTTGGATGATAGTAAACAGAGGTTATTAATAAGTTAAATAGAAGCCCTATGGCTGCGGAAAAACCAGCGTAAAGGGCGATTTTTTTACCTGCCCGTTCTTTTCTGAAGCCAAGATAAGCCAGCCATAAAATAAAGATAAATGGTAGATAGTTCGCCGTGATTATGCCAAGATAGTCTAAGACAGGGTTTATGCCTGCAAGATGGTTGATGGATTTGAATAAAGCGATATTTATGTCTTCGATCATGGGCATCTCTCTTATTTCTCAAAATAACCGCTTGGCACAATGAATAACAGGACTGAAATGAAACTGACTGCCGCGCCGTAGATAAAGGTTGCGACCGGATCAGTCTGCCAGAGAAAACCGGCTATAATGCTTGAGGGCAGCGCCCCGAGCCCTGTAACAGTGTGAAAAGTCCCAAGGGCAGTTGCCTTCAGACCAGCCGGGGCCAGATCAGCTACATAGGCCCTCTGGTTTCCGTCGGTGATCGCGTAGACCATCCCGTAGAGGCCGAATAAAACCACGAGAGCCGGCAGCGAGGTGAAATATGCGAATCCAAGAGTGGTGAGTGTGAAGAGCAGATATCCTGCTGCGATGACACGGCGCCGTCCCACCCTGTCTGAAAGAGCGCCGAAGGGAACTGCAAAGAGTGTGTAAACGATGTTATAAAGGATGTAGAGGAGGATGGGAGCTCCAATGGAGAGTTTGCCTGTGAAGTGTTCCTGCGCACGAAGTATAAAGAACATGTAGCTGAAGTTCGCCAGGCTGAATATGCCTGAGATAAAGATGAATAGTTTGAGCTGTAGTGGGAGATTTTTCAGACCTATTCTCATGCTTGTATCGCTTTGCTCTCGCTTCTTTTCTGTCACAAAATATAGGGGGACTAGCGAGAGGAATCCGATGACTGCGGCTAGAAGGATGATCGATTTAAAGCTCAAGCCAAAGAACCAGAACAATAGGAAAACAGCGGCCGACCCTAAAACAGCTCCAGCCGTGTCCATAGCCCGGTGAACTCCGAATCCCCTGCCACGGGCCTTTGGCATAGAGTCTGCGATTATCGCGTCTCGCGGCGCGGTTCTCAAGCCTTTGCCCACCCGTTCAAAACCTGTGAAGACAAGGATATGCTGCCATGTCTGGGAGAAGGCAAGAAGCAGCTTAAAGACTGCGGAAGTCAGGTATCCGGCGGTGACAAAGGCCTTTCTCCTCCCTGTTCTATCAGACCAATAGCCGCTGAAAATCTTCAGGATGCTTGAAATGCTTTCCCTGACGCCGCCGATCAAACCCACAACCAAGCCAGCACCGCCCAGGGAGGTTATGAACATGGGTAGAATAGGCAGGATCATCTCGCTGCCCAGGTCATTTAGAAAACTGACGATGCCGAGTAAAACGATGTTTATGTTAAACTTGTTTGCATGCTTTTCTTTCATCTTTCTTTTCCTGGGATAAAAGGCCTTTACAAAATGAGTTCAGACCTTGGATATCCCTGTTGCACCCTTGTTACATCTCACAAGCCGGATTTCATTTACTACTCATGTCTTGTTTGATCTGAACGAGCAAAGAGCCGATTTCCTCCAGATTTTTCTCCACCGTCAAAGTCAGGGTTTTTTTGATAAGATCGAGTTCTTCCTGTATGTGTTCAACCTCTGTTTCAGCTTTAAGATTTATCTCATAATCATGATCCGCCTGGAGCCTGTCTTTTTTGACCTGTCTGTTCTGGCTCATCATGATAACCGGCGCCTGGATAGCGGCTAAACAGGAGAGCACAAGATTCAAAAGGATATATGGATATGGGTCAAAGCCTTTGTTATGGGCTATAATTGTTTGATAAAACATCCAGAGGAACAATGCGACAGCGAAGATAGAAATAAATGTCCAGCTTCCGCCGAATGATGCTACTTTATCAGCCATCCTTTGACCCAAGGTTAATTGTTCCTGAAATTCTTTATTGACATTTCTGGCCAGGTATCTCTCATGGATTTTTTGTCGAAGTTTCAACTTCAAACACCTCCTTTTAAAAACTACTTTCAAGTTAAACTCTTCTTCTTTAATATAAATAAACACGACGCTGTTTCACTTGCAAACAGGAGTGGGCAAAGGCTACAGGTCTTTTACATTTTCGCGTCTTCAATTTCCTGTTAGTATATCTTCTGAATACTCCTTCACCGGCAAAGGACAGTATGATCATGAACAAAAGCGCTGTTAACGTTGCAGGAGACGTGTCTATGAGGTAATAGACTAATGTGGTGAGCGCGAAAAAACATGGGGGGTTTGCGCCTGTTCTCCTGTATATGTAGGGACGGCCGGCATGGACTGCTCCATAGATTATCAGAAAGACACCGCTTCAACTTAGCCCGAAAATCCTGATTAGAATCGCGCCTATCCCGAGGAAGCTCAGGAAGCCGAAGATGTCGGTAAAAGTGGTGAGAATCACCGTAGAGGATGAGGCCGGATCGCTGCCGACCCTGTCCAAGATTAGAGGTATGAGGGCGCCTGCCAGACCTGCGACGACGAGGTTTATGATCATAGCCAGGAAAAGAGCCAAACCTATGAGGGGGCTCCCCTTCCAGAGTATGGCAAAGAATGCTGCGATAAGCCCGGTCAGGGCACCATTCAAAAAAGCCACAGTAACCTCTTTTCTGACAACCTTGATGAGCTCCTGGGATGTGATCTCCTTCAGCGCCAGGGATCGGACCACCACGGCCATGGTCTGGGTTGTGGCATTGCCGCCCTCACCTGCAACGACCGGCAGGAAGACGGCGAAGAGGACAAAAGACTTGATCACATCCTCAAACAAACCCACGACGCTTGCGGCCAGGAAGGCTGTTGCAAGGTTTATCAAGAGCCAGGGGGTCCTGGTGCGTAGGGATTTTATGACCGGGTCAAGGGCGTGTTCGTTCTTCTCCAGAGAGAACATCTTGAAAATATCCTCGCTTTGCTCTTCTTCAAGGACTCTGAGGGCGTCATCCAATGTTATGATGCCCACAAGCCTTTTCTTCTCCATCACCGGAAGGGTATGGACCTTTCTGTCCTGGAAGATCCTGATCACCTTTTCCCTGTCCTCGAGGAGCCCTATCGCAGGGGGATCCCTCTCCATGACATCTGAGATCAGTTGTTCCCTCTCTGCTTTTAACAGTCTTATCAGGGTGATGCGGCCTACTAGACCTCCTTTTTCATCTACAACATAGAAGTCAGGGGGCACAAGCCGCTCTTCTGTTCCTTTTATCCTCTCCAGAGCCTCTCCAGCCTTCTCAGTGGCTTTGAAGGCAATGTACTCTCTCTGCATCATGCCCCCGGCAACTTCCCTGGAGTGGCGCAGCTGGCTTCTAAGTAGTTCTCTTCTTTCAGATGGAAGGTGTGAGAGAATATGATCCGCCCGCTCCTCTCCGGCCTGTCTAAGTATCCTGCAGGCGTCGTCTGAGGCCATGGTGGAGATGATGAGAGATATGTCCTGCTCTGCCATATCACTCAGAAGATGCTCTCTGTCAGACTCGTTCATGAGCAGAAGGACTCTGGCTCTCTTCCCAAGCCCTACGTTCCTGAGGATTTCCAGCTTCTCTTCTCTCTTCACCCTGGCAACGATGCCTGCAATCTCCCTGGGCGAAAGCCTGGAGAGGAGCCTGATAAGATCGTTTTTAAGCCTTTTCTCCAGAAGGATCTTTACCTTTTCAACAGGGTGCATATGCTATGATCTTAATGGTTCCTGAGCCATAAAACCTTCGCCCCTCCCCGGAAAAACCCTGGTCGAAGAGTCAGATTCAAAACACCTCCCAGTATTTGGATAAAAAAATATCTGACATGATACAAAGGGGTGTGTGTGGACTGGTTAGGATTGGACCTTACATTTTCGCGTCTTCAATTTCCTGTTAGTATATCTTCTGAATACCCCTTCGCCGGCAAAGGATAGTATGATCACGAACAAAAGCGCGGTCAACGTTGCAGGAGACGTGCCTAAGAGATAATAAACCAATATGGCGAGTGCGAAAAAACATCCCAGCAGCGCTGCCGCTAGAATATAAGGGTTTGCGCCGGTTTTCCTGTATATGCGGAGATGACCGACAT
>BDTI01000169.1 GCA_002923215.1 archaeon BMS3Abin16
ATCTATCCCTCTAACATTGACTCGACGCTTACAAAGAAGATGGGGCGCAAGATATCTCGTAAGCAGGCAGTGCCAAATCCCTTGGTTAAAGAAGTCTATAAAGCAGTTAAAGTGCTTGGCGAAGGAGACGCCCGGCTTGAAGCAACGGCTTGTTATCCTCGAAATCCGGTTGGCCATGAAGGCAGAGTTGTACTGGATCGTAAAGGAGGTAAAACAAGTCTTATGAAAAGAGTTTCAAAAGAGGTTAAGAGGATGCGGACTCCATCTTCTTGATCCGCACGCGTTGAATCCTTTTTCCCAGCATCTCCTCAACGGTGAAGACCAGGGTTTCAGACTCGATAGAATCCTTTTCACGAGGGATTCTGTCAAAAAGCGAGAAAACAAGTCCGCCGATACTCTCCTGACCGTCTTTTTCAAGCGTAATCCCTAATAGCTCTGAAACCTCGTCAATCGGCATCTTCCCATCCACAACGATTGTGTCTTCGTCGATGATGTTAACAGGGCTCTCCTCCACATCGTATTCATCGGTTATTTCGCCCACGATCTCCTCCAGCAGGTCTTCAAGTGTTACAAGCCCAGCTGTTCCGCCGTATTCATCGAGCACGATTGCGATTTGCACGTTTCTCCCGCGCATCTCCCGAAATAGGTCATCGAGATTCTTTGTTTCAGGCACAAAAAAAGCGGGTCGAATACACCGTTTTATGTTGAAGTGTTTTTCATCAGTCATATATTTGAGCAGGTCTTTTGCATAGAGTATGCCGATAATATTGTCGATGTTTCCTTCATAAACCGGTATTCGTGAGTGGCCTGTTTCGATTACAAAGTCCAGTACCTGTGGAAAAGTTGTGGTTGCGTCGAGGCGGTTCATGTCTGTACGCTGGGTCATGATCTCCCGGACCATTGTATCGCTGAATTCGAAGACTCCGTGTATCATCTCTTTTTCTTCTTCTTCGATTACGCCTTCCTCTGCTCCAAGGTCCATGAGCAGCCGGAGCTCTTCTTCCGATACAAATGGGTCTCTCCCTTCGCTGCCTGTCATCTTAAGAACCGCCTCTGTGAAGAGTGAAAATATCCAGACAATCGGTGAGAAAATGACTATACTTATCTGCACTGGTCGGGCTGCCCAGAGCGAGAGTTTTTCAGCGTTTTTCGTTGCAAAGCTTTTGGGCAGTATCTCGCCGAATGTGAGTATAAGTAATGTGGCAATGCCAGTTGCTACACCCAGGCCCGCGCTTCCGAGTGAGTCTATTGCAAGCGAGGTCAGTATGGCTGCGATGGCTACGTTTACAAGGTTGTTTCCCACAAGGATTGCTGAAAGCATTTTATTCGGGTTTTTCAGCATTTCATCCAGGATTAGGGCGTGTTTGTTTTTTTCTTCAACGAGCTTTCGAAGTCTGATCTTGCTTAGGGATATTAAAGCGGTCTCTGCTCCTGAGAAGAATCCTGATAATACTAAGAGAAAGAAAAGAAATATGAGTTTAAACTCAAGCAATGGCGTCTGTCCTCCTAAATTAAGTTATATTTAAGTTTTCCACCTATAATAAGCTTGCCCAGTGTGTTCAAATATTTTTGCATTGGTTAAGAAGGAAATATAGTTTAGGGATGTTTATATAGTTTTCGAAATACTTTTATAGGAGGAATCTTTTGAAGTCGCTCGGTCAGATGAATTTTTTTACAAAAACAGGACAGCTGCTCATCAGAAGTAGAGAGCTGCCTAACATGTACTCAAATATTGGAACAAAAGAGGGGAAAATCCTCGGCAAAGTAAACGACATAATAGGCCCGATAATGAATCCTCACATCGTTGTAAAACCAACGAGGGAATTATTGAAAAACCCTGATATTCTGAAGGGGCAGGAGCTTTTTGAACTACCGAAAAACAAATTCAAAAAGAGGGATAAAAAATGGAAGAGAGGAAGGTAGAGTATACAGAAAATTGTCCTGAATGCAATTCAACTTCAACAAGTGTATCGCGCGACTATGAGCGAGCGGAGATCATCTGTAACGGATGCGGACTTGTAATTGATGAAAAAATTATTGACGGCGGCCCTGAGTGGCGGGCCTTCGACCATGAACAGCGAATGAAACGATCGCGAACCGGCGCGCCAATGACCTACACAATCCATGATAAAGGACTTTCCACTGTTATTGACTGGCGAAATAAAGACAGCTATGGAAAAGATATCCCCGCACGTAAACGAGCCCAGATATATCGGCTTCGTAAATGGCAGCAACGAATCAGGGTCTCAAACGCAACAGAGCGTAACCTTGCCTTCGCGCTAACCGAGCTTGACAAGGTTGCGTCCAGGCTCAGCCTTCCCAAGGGGATTCGGGAGCAGGCGGCAATCGTCTATCGAAAAGCTGTTGAAAAAGGTCTTATCCGCGGCCGAAGCATTGAAGGTGTTTCTGCGGCAGCGCTTTATGCGGCGTGTCGGATGTGCAGCATACCCCGAACACTTGATGAGGTTGCTGATGCGGCAAAGCTGAACCGCAAAGAAATCGGTCGAACATATCGTTTTGTCGCACGTGAACTTGACATCAATCTCAAACCCACAACACCTATTGAATATGTGCCAAGGTTCGGCTCAGAACTCAATCTTTCAGGCAAAACTCAGGCAAAGGCAATCGAGGTTCTTAGACTGGCGATGGATAAAGAACTCACATCCGGCCGTGGACCGACAGGTGTTGCGGCAGCGGCAATCTACATTGCATCAGTGGTTCTTGGCGAACGGCGCACGCAGCGTGAGGTTGCTGATGTTGCAGGGGTAACAGAAGTTACCATTCGAAACCGTTACAAAGAGCTTGCGGAAAAACTGAAAATCGACATTGTGATTTAGAGTTCCTTTGCCTCTTGACCCATGAAGTAAGCTAGAAATGTTCTGATAAAAACAATACCACCCAGCAGGATGATCTCATTCATCGTGGGTGTGAGCAGGGTGTTTAACACATCGGCGGCTACAAAAAATTCCAAGCTAAAAACTATTTTTGAGGTAAAATCCCTTCTGATATCAGTGTAGTTAAAGGGTTTTTTCAGTATTTCAAGCTCTAATATTTTAACTACAGCTGTTAACCCTCCATAGATGAGGATAAGGGCGCCGAC
>BDTI01000170.1 GCA_002923215.1 archaeon BMS3Abin16
CCTTCAAGTATTCCTCCGTTGCCTCCCTGGCGCGTTCATCATCAAAGAGAAGGTGAAGCGCATATTGATCAGAATGGTCGGGATAGATGCCGTAGGCTGCAAAACCGCCGCCCCGCTCATCATAACGAGCTTCCATCATACAGCTCATCGTGGTGATGGCTGTGCCGTCAACCTTCTTGCCATCCTTATTTATGAATCCGCCAAGTCCGCACATATGTCACTTTCTCCAATCAAAAGCCTTTTTAACTATCATTTTTTGCTACTTCCTCTATGAAATACCTGTGGATCCGGTCGTCATCTGTCAGCTCTGGATGGAAGGCACAGGCAAGATATCTACCCTGCCGAACCAGCACCGCCGCGTCGCCGCGCCGCGCCAGAACGCTCACATCCTCTGAATACTCTGCAATCCTCGGAGCCCTGATGAAAACTCCGGGGAATGGCCGGGCATCCCACGCTAGCTTTACATCTGCTTCAAAGCTTTCAGTCTGCCGTCCGTAGGCGTTTCTCTCCACCGTAATGTCCATCTTTTTTAATAAACTTTGCCCTTCTTTCTGCTTTCCAACCATCTTTTTCGCAAGGAGTATCATCCCGGCGCAGGTGCCAAAAATCGGAAGACCCGCCTCAATCGCATCGCCCAGACCCTGTTTGTCAAGAAAATCACCGATTGTCGTACTCTCGCCGCCAGGTATCACGAGCGCTGAAACGCCTCTAAGCTCCTCTGGACTCCTGACTAATCTGACATCAACTGCAAGCCCGCGTAGAACCTGCATATGCTCTGCAAATGAGCCTTGAACTGCAAGAACACCAACTATCATCTTCACTGGAGAAAATTAAATCTGCATCTATATAAAATGAGCCGCCAGAGAGCTATATAAAAGTGTTTAAGACAAGTTCATACAAATTGTAAACATCCTTCGGGAAACAAGGATTAGGTTTTGAGAATAAATTCCTCACATGATTTAATCATTTTTATCATGTCAGAGAGTTTTTCTGCTAGTGTGGGCTTCATTAAAAAGTCCTCTGATAAACTTCTTTGAAAGCTGAATTCGAAACAATCCTGCTCTAAACTTCCAGATTCAACGAAGCGGATTAATGGCGATACGCTTTTGATTTTTTCACATTCTATTTCTTTATTACTTTCTACCGAGTTATCCCCATCACCGACTAAGACAAGTTTGAATCCTTTCATTACGTTTAATTTGGAAATAAAATTCTTGTCTGAATTTATTTTATTTAAGATATTAACAACACGAGTAGCACTGAGGCAAGTGCTGGAGTCTCTTATTGGGGTGGCAAGCAGCATAGCAACAAACTTGTTCTCGGAAAAGCTGATTTCATAAAGGAAAACTTTACTCGAAAAATGTATATACAAACCGCCAGTTAAGTCATCTTTATTTTTAGGTCGTAAATATTCTATACCTTCCAAATTATCGACAATTTCTCTTCCAAGATTTTTTGTTTTTTTGTACAGGACATGAGTTACAGGCTTAACTTCCTTTAACATCTTTAAATCTTCTTTGTTATAACCTAAGAAAAATTGAAATTGGTCTGAAAGGAGCCTCAAAAATTCATTTAAGATGTAGTCTGAAGTTTTGTCTAGCTCAAATTTTGGAAGAAAATCCTTTCCAAAATTAAATATCTCCCGCCAGCTTAACTTTTCTAAAATCACCTTTTTACTGTCAGACTTCAAATTTATTAAATCGTTTTTATTTTCAGAAACTAACAACAAAATTTTCTTTTTACCTCTCTTTTTCTCTATGCCTTCAATATGATTATTCAGTTGTTCTTTAGAGATTTTTTGTTCCCTTTTTGACTCGATATAGATTTGAAAATCGGCACTAAATACTACAGCGTCTAACGTGCTTTTAGCCCTGTTTTGTGATTCTTTTTTACCACTTTCTTTTTGGAGTTGAAATTTTAAATCGTTTGATGGGTCAACTCCAATTTTTTTAAAGAACTTTTCTCGAAACTGCTTATGTTCTTTTAGCGTAAATATGAGTCCTCTAGTCAAGGAATTTTCGACTGACTCGTATTTATAAAACAAGTTTCTATTTATAGAAATTATAATCACCACTCATTTTAAATTGGGCAACCAAAGTTATTTAATATTTTTATTATCTAAACTCCCCGTGTCTGGAGCAGCTCTTCCTCTTTCAAGGTTTTAATATCGATTCCCTTCATAGGCTCACCAAGACCTTTTGAGACCTCGGCAAGAGTTTTCGGGTCGTCGAAATGCGTTGTAGCCAAAACTATGGACTTTGCCCTGGGCGCCGGATCAGTGGACTTAAAGATTCCAGAGCCTACAAACACGCCATCACTACCCATCTGCATCATTAATGCGGCGTCCGCAGGAGTCGCGATTCCACCAGCCGCAAAGTTCACAAGTGGCAGCCTGCCAAGCTTTCGGACCTCACGCACAAGATCAATCGACGCGCCGATCTCCTTTGCCGCCGTGTAAAGCTCGTCTTCATCCATGCCATGAAGCCGTTTAATCATGCCTGTAACAGAGCGAACATGCCGCACCGCCTCCACAATATTACCAGAGCCAGCCTCACCCTTGGTACGGATCATGGCCGCGCCCTCAGCAATCCTTCGAAGCGCCTCACCAAGGTCCCGCGCCCCACATACAAAGGGCACTGTAAACTTCCATTTATCAATATGATTAAACTCATCGGCCGGCGTTAAAACCTCGCTTTCATCTATATAGTCAACACCCATGCCCTGAAGTATCTGCGCCTCCACAAAATGACCGATGCGAACCTTCGCCATCACAGGGATTGTGACAGCATCCATTATCTCCTCGATTTTAAGCGGGTCAGCCATGCGCGCAACACCACCCTCAGCCCGAATATCCGCGGGCACGCGCTCAAGCGCCATCACAGCGACTGCGCCTGCCTCCTCAGCGATAACAGCCTGATCAGCCGTTGTAACATCCATTATAACCCCGCCCTTCAGCATCTGGGCAAGTCCCTTTTTCACACGTGGCGTGCCAGTCTCTTCCATAATACATCACTCATATTGCTACTTACAGATAATATTTTCTATATGTGCCCATTCAGACATGCTTCAAAATCGCGGCGAAGTCCAGACCCTCGGATTTGAGCCTGATAAAATCCTCAATATCCCGCAGGAACCGATTACCCAGCGATTCAATGGCGATTTCAAAGTCTTCGGTCAGCTCCTCTCCTTTTCCGATTGTCGGGCAGTTATGGGCTGGGCGCACCTTTAAAATCAGGTCGTCAGCATAGATTATTCCGTCGAATTTAAATGGGTACATCTGGCAAAAAATCGGTTTAGCCCCTTTTTCATGGAGGCTGCATGAGAGGTCATCTGCGAGAAAGATACATCTATCCCCTTTGCCTTTAAGGTGGAAGAGCCCGCCTTTGCTCTCAAGGCTTTCAAGAAAATCCTCGGGGTTTTTACCAGTGGCACAGGTGATTCTTTTAATATCACCAATTGTTACCTCGCGGCCTGCCTTGCAACACAGTGCGCCGCATTCTGTGAACTCGCAGCTCCAGCGTTTGATGGGCTCTCCGTATACTAAAACCATTATTTTTACCAGACCCTAGAGAAATTATTTTTCAATGGCGATCTTGCCTTTGATTATGTTTGCCGCTGTCTCAGCCGCTTTTTTACCTGAAAGGAGCATTCCACCGAATATCGGACCCATCCGCGGTGTTCCGTTGATTGTTGCAACAGCCATTCCGCAGATCACAAGACCAGGTATCTCTGTTTCACCGGTATGCTCAACAACTGCTTCTTCGGCTTCATCAATATTCATCCCGCCGTGTCTCCTCTTAGTTGGATCAATTTTTTCCAAGCCCAAAATCTCTCTTGCACGGGTGGATATAAATGCGTCGTGTCCTGTAGCATCGATTACGACCTTTGCCTCTAGCGCGATTGGGTCCATGCATGTGATGAACTTGGGCATCTGTGTAATCGGGAACCAGTTGACAACAACTCCTGTAACCCTTCCATCTTTGAATATAACGTCGTCCACATAGGTGCTGTTCAAGAGTTTCGCCCCAGATTCAGCAGCCTTGGAAAGCAGCTTTGAAACAATTCTGAATGAGTCTGAGATGTAGAGTCCGGGTTTAACCTCGTCCATCTGGATTCCGAGCTCTTCGATTATCTCGTTTCCCGGCGCCTGTACAACTGTCTTCGGAAATAAAAATCCGCCTTGCCAGAATCCGCCGCCCGCGTAGATGTTGCGCTCAATTATCAGCGTGCGTATCCCCTGCTTTGCGAGATAATGCGCGGCTGTGAGCCCGGCCGGACCAGACCCGACGATGATTACGTCTGTCGATGTGTGATCCAATAGATCCTTTGTAAAACCCTCGATTATCGCTCTTGAAACTTCTGATTCTGAAACCTTTTGTATCATATCTTTTCACCAAGTCCTAAATTCTCATTTAACACTATCCATTCAGGCGTCATAATATTTTAATGTTTCATAGATGATTTAATTTTTGAATGTGTATTAGAAATGAGATGTGCGGAAGTTAAATTAGTGAAGATTTACTAGTTCGGCCCACTTTGATAATTCTGTTTCCCACTGATGTGTTGACCTTTTTCTCCATTGATCAAAGGATTGGTTGCGATGATCCTCAAAAATTTTTATATCCCCCCCATTAACTTTCATAAAGTGTTCTATTAATTTATCCATATCAAGCAATCCTTTTGAAGCCTGAATTTCTGTAAATCCAATATGCTTAAGCATATGACAATCAGTACATAATGCGATAAATCCTTTTAATTTTTGGACTTGTTTTTATCGTCATATTTCCAGATTTCGTGACAGTTTAATCTTCCTTCAGCACCGCAGATTGTACATTATGATTCGCATCAGCATAACTCTGTTTTCTGATTCTATCCCACTCTTTTTGGGAAACTTTTTTTCTCAGATTTGAATACCAAGCGGTTGATGGAACTAAGTCAATTTCAAGCTTCATATACCCTCTTGTCTTTTAATTAGACTTTTTTTCTTTCTTTTTTTCTTTAACTGTTTTTTCTAATGTTTCAGGATTATTTCTGGGATGTCGAATTTGACTATGCTCTTCAGTGGGCTTGTAAATCCGATTGCGATTTCGTCGAGTTCATCGAGTTCGATTGTGTCGAAGTCTTCGTCTGCGCCCAGCATGATGCCGTTTAGTTTGTAGACCTCCTGCCATGAACAGTCTTCCGGTGTTTTTCTCATCTTATTTTTCACCTCTATACTTAAAATAAAGTTTTAACTATTAAAAATATTTTTGTAAAAAGAATTTTTCTTAATAAAACTTAAATATTATAAGCAAAATCTTATTTCACATGAAAAAAACTGTTCACATCATCCCAGTAGGGCACACCAAAACAACGCTCACCGAAGGCATGCGCCAATATCCCTTTCATAAAATCATACTCGTACTTGGAAAAACAGCCGGTCCGGGCGAGAAAAAAGCCGAAGCCGTTGCAGCCGAGATTCGAGGCGAATTCGGAAAAGTCGCTGAGATAGAGGAAATCCATGTAGAGCTTGATGACATCTACACAGCAGCAATCGCAATCGCAAAAAACATCCGAGCCGAGGAAAAACAGGGTAGCACTGTGATGGTCAACGCCTCAGGCTCGCTTCGAACAATCGGGATATCCTGCTACCTCGCCTGCGCTGTAACCGGAGCAACGCTTTATGTAGCGCTCCCAGCCTATGAAAAGGGTGTGCTCACCGGAATTCGCCAGGTGCAGACTGTACCGCCGGCGCCGCTGAAAGACGCAGGCAGAGAAGAGCTATTGATCCTGAAATATCTGAACAAGCATGGCACGCTTGACTCAGTTGACACCCTTATTCAGGGGCTGCGGGGACTTGAAAAAACCGCGCAGGGGTTTCAAAAAGAACGCGCCCGCATGAGCTATCACATCAAAAAACTCAGGAAAAAAGGATTTATCGAAACAGGTAAAGACGGCAAGAACCTGAGGACTACGCTCACACCCCTAGGCAGACTCATTGCAGTTGGCAAGTCCTAAGGGGTCTGCTCCCAACCATTATATATTATTCTCTGCATATCTGCCACTCATGTCCAGTGGCCGGATTCAGATAGCTGCACTGCTTTTTATCTTGCTATCTGTAGCCGTCCCAATCTCGTCGGCAGGTGCGAACATCGATGCTGTGCGTTATATAATTGATCTGGATATATCACAGAATAATACGGCAGTTGGCAGAGTTGAAATCATCTTTAACGCAACTGACGCGAAGGGGCTCACCTTTTTGCTGGACAATAATCTGAGTGTTCAAACTCTTCGTCTTGGAAGAGAGAGCCTGATTTTTCAACGATTTGGAGACACAGTTGATGTTGAGTTTAAAAGACCGGTTCATGGCACAAACAATTTGGTGGTTGAATACACTGGTTTTCTTGATGAAAGTGTTGACAGTCATAGCTGGGCAAATCTCGACTCCGACGGCAGCTTCGCAGTCTACGAGGCTAACTGGTATCCAAACATACCCGGTGATCGCGCTACAGCCGAGATCCATATCAAAACACAGCCGGGCTGGACCAGTATTAGTAACGGCGTGCTCATAGAATCGAGTCCTGAGAATGGCATGTTTTCCTGGTTTGTTGACACACCTGAAATCGGGTTTTCCTTCGCCTCAGGCAGATACTGGGAGCAGCAGGACTATGAAAAACACATCCCAGTGAGCTGCTATCTCCAGTCGGTTCAGCCTGACTGTGCTGAAACACTGCGAAAATCTGTCTCCTTTTTTTCACGGCGCTTCGGAGACTACAGTTATCCGAAGATGGCCCTTGTGGAGGTTGGCGGCGGGCTTAAAGGCGGGCACGGCGACAACTCGCTTGTCATCATGTCATCTGATATATTGAGCAGCCCCAAGTTCACTGAGTTTCTCGCCCATGAAGCGGCTCACAGCTGGTTTGGAGGCATGATAACAGCCAATGACTCAAAGTGGCTCACCGAGGGATTCGCAACTTATGCAGGCGTGATGTATCTTGAAAACCTTGACAGCAGTCTTGCAAGAGACGCGCTGAGTTCAAAGCGAAAAGAGTATTTGAAGGTGAAATCCACTGGACGGGACAAGGCGATTCTATCGGCAAAGGGAGAATATGACGATGTTTTTCACGCAACAGTCTACAGCAAAGGCGCGCTTGTTCTGCATATGCTGCGAAGTGTTGTCGGTGAAGAAACATTCTCCCCGATTCTCCGGGATTATGTTGAGGGTTATCGCGGCGGCTCAGCGTCGGTTGCGGATTTTCAAGCCCTATCAGAAAATGTTTCAGGAATGGAGCTGGAGTGGTTTTTCGACCAGTGGCTGAGATCAACTGTGGTTCCAGACTATTATTTTGAAACCGCTGAAACAGAATTTGACGGAAGCGTTTACACTGTGCAAGCAGTCGTGGGTGAGAGTAGCACCGCCGATTTTAAGATGCCCGTTGACATAATATTTGTAACAGACAAGGGTAACACGTCGAAGCGGGTTTGGATAGATTCCGGTGCAGCCGAGGTTGAGTTTCAGAGCACAAGCAGACCAGTTTATCTTGAGATTGACAGAGAAGGCTGGATTCTTGAAAGCCGGAGGTCGAACAACCGCCGTGTGCTGCGATATCCCCTAAGTTTTTTCGGACTCCGGCTTCTGATCTCAAACCTGGTCCGCAGCCTGCAACCCGGCTTTTAAGCTGAAAATGAGAGGACGTCACCTACTTTAAGCCCATGTCGCTCAGCAAAACCAGCGTTCAGCTCTAAAACCCATCTGCAGTCAGCACGGGGATTATATATCCTCCACTGCCGGAGCTCTGCGATTTCAACCACCCTTTTGTCGCTGTCAATAAATACCAGGTCCAAGGGGAAGCGCATGAAAAAGCCGTGCACAGACTTCGAACCCAAGTGCTGGGAGTATTCAATCAAAAGCCCTTCATCTTCGGCAAGCCCCGACTTTAACATAAGCCCGCGAAACCTGGAGAAAAATGTGTCCGCCACATCTGCGGTGCAAAGCCGCGTCCCGCCCCGGAAAAGATCGATCATAGGAATATCTGCTCAAGTGGAACGTATTTAAGGATTATGAGTGCCGCGTTTCGAGGGTAGATTTGGATGTTGCCGCTGCGGTAGTCGCGGGAGATTATGCCATAAGCCGTGGAGCCGTAGTTTGCGTTTGAAATCTTGTCGCTGTGCAGATCAACCCACTCTGAAAGCAGGTTTGCCCGAAACATCCACGGCGGATCTGCGCCTGCAAGATCAGAATCCCAGAGTGCGCCTGTAATATAGCCGCCCACATCTTCGCTGGGAATCTTTTTCCCACGGTATTCCAGATAGGGCTCAGTGGATAGTTCCGTGATGGTTTTAACGCGTATCACGATAAGCCGATCAATCGGTCTCTTACTCACATTGCGGGCGTCACGGTAAAATCTGCCGAGATCAGTTACAGCCGGAAGCTCCTCAACATTTATGATGTCCGTTTCCTCGGTTGCCAGGACATAGATGCTCCCAGCCTTGGCTACGCCTTTTTCCTGCACTACGATGAGATAGGTCCCGTCACCTTTGAGATCGTTGATCCCGCTTTTCCAGAGGAAAAATGTCCCTGCAAACAAGAGAACCGTAAGGAGCATTAGAATAATTATCCAGTTTTTAATCCGCCCCCCGATTCCTCTGCCGTTCTTTGACTCATTCTCAGCTTTATCCTCAGATTTAGTCTCAGAATCAGATTTCACGTCCGGCTCAACCGCGGCCTCCTCTTCAACCACAGGTAAAGCCTCAGATTCCACCCCCTTTTCGCTTCCACCATCCTCCATCTCATTCACCGACAACAACTTTGTCTGCCAGCATATTTAACCCTTTTCTCTCAAAGATCTTCAAAGTTTTTGATGCGCAGTTTTTTCTTCTTATTCACAATCTCTGCCAGGGAAAAAACAGTTTCATCAAACTCGCCTGTCACAAGTTTTTCACCCTTTATCATGTCCTGGATTATTGCATCACCCTGCTCTGTGCGCGTGACAACGGTGAGAAAATCCTTGGCTGCACCCGCATTTCCCACGCTAATATCAGACCACTCGCTTGTGAAGTCAACGCAGTAATTGCAACCTGCGCGGGCATACCTTGACGCCGTGCTAAGGGGGATGAAATATTCGGTGCTGTCCATTAGCTCAATCACTAGCTTGCCCTTTTTGATGTCGAACATCCATATCCGGCGGGGATCAATATCGAGCTGCAGCTCCTTATGGATCATCTCAGAAATCAGGA
>BDTI01000171.1 GCA_002923215.1 archaeon BMS3Abin16
ATCAATATCCACGGCGCCGGATTCAAGATCTATTCCTACATCCTGAAGTGATGCGTCAAGCAGACGGATTGCGTTTCGAGCGTCTTCAACCGTTGCTTCATCACTGAGCCGCACACGCGCCGATGCCCGTGAAAGCCGTATCACCGCCCAGAGCTGCCGAGCTGTAAGCGGGATAGCCGCATCCCTCGATGCTTCACGCCGTGCTACATAATAAGTCTCAAGCTCGTTACGCGCCTCCACGGTTAGGACGGGGAAGCAGTGCTGCCGGGCATATGCCACCATAAGCCTGAGAAAGCCAGGTGAAATCGGCGGCGCGACTTTGCTCGGCGTGAGGACCGAGTCGAGGATGTGTTTTGCAATCATCTTCGTGTCATCGATAACGTCTCGAACAGTGAATAATAGGTCGAATCGGGAGATAATGGTTGAGGAGAGGTTGATCTGCTCAGATATCGAGCGGTACTGGTCAAAGCGGCCGTACTTCGGGTTTGCAGCCGCAAGAATCGCTGTGCGCGCCGAGAACTGTGCAAGCATACCAGCTTTCGCAACGCTTACTGTCTGCTGCTCCATAGCCTCGTGCATGGCCGAGCGATCATCATTGGTCATCTTGTCAAACTCGTCGATACAGGCGATACCGCGGTCAGCTAGTACAAGCGCGCCCGCTTCAAGGCTCCAGCCTCCATCGCCGAAATCGTCTTTAACCGCTGTAGCCGTAAGGCCCGCGCCAGTCGCACCTTTGCCAGAGGTGAAAACCCCCTTTGGCGCAAGCTCATTTGCAACATACTGCAGAATCTCAGACTTGCCTGTTGCAGGCTCACCGAGAATCAAAATGTGGGAGTCACCCCTGATCTTGCCGCCGTCGAGCATCTCGATACGAGGCGCGGAAAAAAGCTGATACATAACAGCCGTCTTAATCTCATGAAAGCCATAGATATGGGGCGCAATCGAATCGCGGATCAAATCATAGATCTTCGGGTCCTTGGCAAGCTTGAGAATCTTCTCCTCATCCTCCTTTGAAATATTGATTTCCTCAAACTCTACTTCAACTGGCTGCACATAAATCGATTCCAAATGAATGTTGAAAACACGGCTTTTAGTCTTAAAATCCTGGCTTGTGCGAAGAACTCCCACAAGCTCCAGCTTGTCACCAGGCATCACCTGCCCTGTGAGATCATCTTCAAGAAAGATTGTAAGCTGCTTGGGATGCTCACGGCCGCGAAGGTCTTCAAGACGCTCCTGAATGAGTACCTTCTGAAAATTTGAGAGCTTGGAATCAGTGGACAAGAGCTTAAAGGGTCCACGCGTTTCGCATGCCTCGCATAGATAGGGTTCTTTGATCCTGATATCATGCTGAGGGATCTTCATAGTGTGACCGCAGCGTTGACACTCATAGTTGCCAACCACAAGCTTCGGGCGGATGTCTGCAGTCTTTCGCACTACACCTGATACTGCGATGAGCCTGCCCACATGATCACTTCTAATATCCCGAACGAGTAGCTGTGAATCCACTGGCAGGTTGATGAATGCCACGTGAATTTCAGGTGTTGTGCCTTCAAAGGGAAGATCCAGACTGCGGATTACACGCTCAGACGCGGAGAGCGTTTCATCAGGAAAACTCAGAAGATGCTCGGAAAGGGCGAAGTCAAATATCTCAAGGTCTTTGAAGTTGACAATGAGGCGCTTCTCATCAGGATAGATACGGGCAATGCGCAGCAGCTCCTCTTGATAATATTTTCTGAAGAACTCGTCAACTCGCTCGCTGACCTCTTCAAGTTCAAGTGTTTGAGTGGCTGAATCCATAATACAATGCAAGTGTTGCGCTCTGACTATTTAATAATTGTTTATAGCAAAGCTGTGTTTCCATTGCACCAGAATCACGTGGATTACACTTTCTTTAAAAGATCAATGTACTCTTCCAGACCGATCTCAATTTCTTTTAGGATTTCTCTTATCAGCGGGCGCGCTAAAACCATGCTTTTATGATGGGGAACTGTTGTATATCTCCCGTCAGGATGCTTATAGAAAACGTGGCTCCCCTTCTGTCGAATTTTCTTAAAACCTAGTTTAAATAAGAGTTTTTCCATCTTCTTGGCTTTGACAAGAATCAGCTTAGTCAAACAGATACCTCTATCTGCTGAATTCCAATGAATTCAGGTAGAAGCTTTCTAGTTCTAGGGTCCATCTCCCCAATACACATCTCCACTACTTCGGTGATGTTTTTTTGAAGCTCATCTAATGTTTCCGCCTGAGTGTGAGCCCCTGGAATTCCTGGAACCACTGCAACATAAAAACCTGTTTCAGGATCACGTTCAATATATGCAGTAAATTTTGACATGACAATACCTAAAATAGGTATATGCAAGTAATGCTTGATAAGGCTTTGCTCGTGTTTCCATTGAAACAGGTTGTTAGGGCAACTCGAATCCGTAGGTTTTTTCAATGTTGTCACAGTGTATCCGTGCAGCATCTTCCAGACTGAGCACCCCTGTTTCCACGAGTTTCTTTGTCACACGAGGCACTGTTTTCGGACCCATCACCGCGCCGGGACGACGGTTGTCATCAATGTAATCTGACTCCATCAGAAAGCCGGTGTTGTGTTTCAAAGCAGCGGCTATGTTTTCTGTTGACGAGAGAACCGATGGCATTATCCCCCTTTTTTGAACCATGGCTGTGTCTGGTCCGCTGAAATGTTTCACTATCTTATCAGGTTTTATCCCTGTGTTTTTTACCATCTTTGAAAGATCGTCAAATAGTTTTTCCGAAGCAGATTCTGTGTGAAGCTGGATTGCGCAGCCCAAGTCTTTTGCAACACAGAGGGCGTGCTCTAAAAGTTTGTTTGATGCTTCGAAAACATCGGGTTCAACAGGGTAGTGTGGCCTGCCAATCTCGCCGAGCGCCGCCGCCAGCCCAGATTCAACAAAACCGCTGGCAATATCCACAGCACCCGTTGAAATCTCAAGGGCCCGCACTGTTCCAAAGCGCGCGCAAAGATACACAAGCTCAGCCGGATGCACACCCACCACAGGGAAAACCGCTAGCCCCGTTTCCTCTGCAATCATCTGCCCAAGCTCAACTGTACCCTCAAAAATCGCCGTGAAATCACCTGCTTTTGTAACCGTTACACCCCAGTCTTTTGACATCTTGTTAACAAGAAACATGCATGTGCCGCCGGCGCGCTTAAAACGCTTCGCCGCCTCCAGCCCCATCCCATTTGCAGGGTCGATATGCATGTGATTATCGGTAATTGTTTCAAGCTTCATATGGATTACATCCCTTAATCTGCGCGCTGGACCGGTGGCTCTGCAAAAATCATATTTGACCCTGCATGTGCACAGTGTCGGTAACTCTATTTATATATCTCTGAGCATACAAATAGTTTACATAGCCTGTGAGACCAGAGACACTCTTTTTCAATTTCGTCTTGCAGGCCACCTCCCCCCTCCAAAAAACATTCCAATATTAAGGAATTATGCGGTCGACTTGAAAATATGTGATGTCTGCTTCGCTGTCCACAACTGCGAAGACAAGGCGTTTTTTCACGCTCTGCGTGAGGCGAACAATTCTGGCAAGCTCTGGAAGAGTCATCACAGCATCCTCTGGAAGAGTGTGCACTAGAAACGCGGAGTGGCCTTTCTGAGTGAACTCGCCTTTGTCATAGACTCGGAAGTGGGCGCCGAATTTAAAGCCTGTTTTCACAACGTAGCCGCGGGTTCGAAGGTCGCGGTAAACCTCGTATCGCCTGTGAAAATCATCCTCGCAGACAGCCTTTTTCCAAAGAGTATTTTTGTCGATCTTCTTCCTGCGCTCCTCTACTTCAAGGGTTCCCCGATCCATGAGAAACATGGCTTCCAAAAGGGTCAGCTCAAGGCGTCCGTCTCTTTCAACTCCGAATCCTCGCTGAAGCATGCGCTGAATCTGCGGGTCAGCTCCGACTATCACCTTGTCACCGTTTAAAACGCCTAACATCACATTTCAACTTTCAACCAGGCTATTTTAATCTTTGCCAATCCCGGTTTTGTTAAATCCTTCCTGATGAGGTTTTAATTGAATCGGTTCACAGGGAGGAAAAAGATTATTAAGCGTTCAAACACTAGGATGGTGTATGTGCGAGACAGCAGTGTTCACGGTTAAGGGTGGCGGGCGTAAACAGGTGATGGATAATGTTTCACTTGTTGTGGTGGATGGCGATGAAGTCACGCTTTCAGGTTTGTTGGGAGATACAAAGCGGGTGAGCGGTAGGATAACGCGGGTTGATCTTGAAAACCATGAGATAATCATAGAATAATAGATGTGCGAAATAATATTCCTGTGATGACAAGGCTATGCGATTCTGAAAAAAACAGTCCATGTTGGGACTGCATTTTTGATGTGAATCAAAAATAGTGATGAACGTCTGGAGAACTGAGGAATAATATAACCCTAAAAATATATGTCATCAATGCTTTACACAAGATAATAAATAATGTTGGGAGAAGAAAAAACAGATGGAGAGTATTTCACAACATGTCTCAGCCGGTGCGAGTGAACGTGAGTTGCGAGCGGAATTGAAAAAATACTTGTCTATTCTTGGAAAGTCATGTGCTTATTCATCAATAAAGGATGAATACATTGTATTCTCGGAGTTCCCCATCGGACACGGAAATGTAGATTTCGTAGTGTTCACTGGTAGATCGCGAATGGAGGTTATCCTAATAGAAATAAAGGGTGCAAATTTTAACTTTGTTAACAACAACGACTCAATTGCAGTAGATATCAATCTAGCAGCGCAACAAATTAGAGAGCGTTTTTATGTTATTAAGTCAAACTATGAACCATTTCGAAGAGACGTTCATGCTATACGAAGTTCAGTTGAAAATGGAGCCCAGAAATACAACTCTTTTCTTGGCCCTACCGGTTATCTTCGTGTTGATCCGAACAAAGATATCGATGTAAGTGGTGTTGTTATTGGTGGGCGGACGAAAGAGGATATCCAAGAAAGTCGAATCCGACACCAGCTTGAGCTAAATAGTCCAAAAATACAGTTCGAGTCTTGGGATAGCTGGTTAAGAAAGTATGCGGAATCCAACTAAATTTCCCTGACAAGGAAATGCACTCGGACGACAAAAAGCGCTGCTTCTTCGTCGCTCTGCTTTTTTCTACAGGTGATTTGTGGGAGTTAGTCGCTTCGCAAGTGCGCTGTTTGCTTGGGAAAGACATAATATTGTGAGGTCAAGTAGAACTGTCCTCCAGAAATAGCTCCATGAACTTGTGTCCGGGCATGATTCCAAGCGACCGCTCAGATGTGACTTCTTTTTCAGAATATGACTTTATTCCTTCACCCTCGCTGGTAGCACCCGCGCCGCCAACAGTTGAAACAATAAAGGGCACAGGATCCGCGGTATGCGTCTTCAAAGCAATCGGCGTGAAATGATCTGGCAACACCGCGATTTTACAGGGGAAATCAATACCCTCCAGCAAGGGGCCGACAAGCCGCCTGTCAAACTCCTCAATCGCCTGAATCTTCAAATCCCTGTCGCCGGCGTGAGCAGCCTCATCAATCGCCTCCACATGCACATAAACCAGATCAACCGTTTCAAGCGCCTTCAAAGCCGCCTCAGCCTTACCCTCCCAATTCGTGTCAATAAGGCCCGTTGCATTCGGAACCTCAACTATCTCCATCCCAGCGTAGATGCCGATTCCCTTGATAAGATCAACAGCCGAAATAACCGCGCCTTTAACTCCATATCGCATGTGGAAAGGCTTAATAGACGGAGCCCTGCCCTGCCCCCAGAGCCAGATCATGTTCGCAGGATTTTTACCCTCCGAGACCCGCTTCAGATTTACCGGATGACTTTCAAGAACCTTTTTCGAGTCCAGTATCATCTTGTTAAGCCTGGCAGCACTGCTATCATCCAGAGGTTTTATCAAGTGTTCAGACACACTTCCCTCCATTACATTATGCGGAGGCGTTGTGATAAGATCAGCTCCCATGTCGGTTACAAAGAGGTTGCGATAACTAACACCCCGGTAGAAACGGCCGAAATCGTTATTTTCATTCAAAGATTTTATGAGAAGCTCGGTCTCAGTGCTTGTGACGTGGCCTGCCGAGTAATCCTCGATTCTGCCCTCCCTCTCAGTTATAAAATTACATCTGAACGCTACCTCACCAGCGTCTAGTTTTACCCCCATGCTGGCTGCTTCAAGCGGCCCCCGTCCCGTGTAATAAACCGCAGGATCATAGCCGAGGATTGAGAGATTTGCAACGTCTGAACCCGCGCCCATCCCATCTGGAATAGTCTGCAGCCTGCCGCCAAAACCGCTTCGGGCGAGTCCATCGATGTTGGGCTTGTTTGCAGCTTCAAGCGGAGTCCTGCCACCCAGCTCAGCAAGAGGGTAGTCAGCCATCCCGTCTCCAAGGAGGATGATGTATTTCATAACTGGCATTTCAGATAGGAGGGGTATAAAGTTTTCGAAGCAAAAAGCGTCTATTGTTCGTCAACTCTGAAGTCTTTTTTACGAGGCACCGGAGCAGGCGTTTCAGGTGCTTCTTCATGGCTTGAAACACCGAGTAAAAAGAGCCTGCCAATCCGATGTGAATACCAGATGTGAAGGGCGAAGAGAAGTACCATACCACCTGTTGCCGCAAGCAGCGTGTCCTGGAATGAATGGGTCAGGATGTAGAGTCCTGCAAATCCCTCGACATCTGCAAACCGCCCGATCCATATGTCAAGTGTTAGAAATGAAACAGCGATTGAAATAATAGGGAGATAGAGCATTTCAGTGGATTCTGCGAAGTGACGTGATTCATAGATGACTAGACCTACAAAGAAGAGTGTGGGCAAAAATATAATGAGTAGAACAGGACTTTCAATATGCTCGTTCCAGGGTGTGTGGGCAAGATATCCCATAAGTATTACCACTAGTGAGGCTGCTGCGAAGATTCCCATACCGATCTCTGCACCGCCGAGCTTAGCCTTTTCAGGCCCGACCTTGCAGAGTTCCACTGTTTCTTTCATGCCCAGATAAAGTGTAAAAACCGCTATGGGTGCGGAGATGAGGTGGGTGTAGTGCCCCATGCTTCGGATGTAAGGGTCGAGGAATGGGAGGTGTTCAATGCCTTCACCGAGGCCTATTCCACCTACATAGAGCATGCCGCCAAGTATTACTGGCCAGGAAAACTTTGATTTTTTCAAGGTTGAATAGACGATTGCAACAGCGGCGATGCTTGCTAAAAAGAGGAAAAAAGATGCATAGATATGAGTATATATCTCGGACATTCCATAGTGTCCGGGGAGCTGTCCCATTATCACGCCTGACTCATCAAAATATGGCATAACTTCAAAGTTGAATTGACATTTCTTCTATATTAAATTAATGCTCTTACCGCGTCTCCGATTCCGGAAAGTGTGAACTGAACAGCGATTGCTGCAAGTATGAGCCCCATGATTCTGATGATGACGGTTGTACCGGTTTTTCCGAGGAGGCTGAATATCTCGTTTGCCTTTAGAAATATGAGATAAGAGGTTAGAAAGACTGCGAGTATTGTAAAGAGCAGTATGCCCTGGTGCAGAGGATCTGGCGCGAGGTTGAAGAGCACAACTCCTGCTGTGATCGCTCCTGGGCCTGCCATGAGAGGAATTGCCATGGGTGTTACCGCGATTTCTTCAGGGCTTTTTTTCTCAGCTATCTCTTTGCCAGTGGTTTTGGTGCGGGTTTCCTGTCCAAAGAGCATCTCGATTGAGATGATGAAGAGAAGTATTCCGCCTGCGATTCTGAAGCTGTACATCTTAACGCCCAGCGCTTCGAAGAGCATGGTTCCTGTGACTGTTAGAAAGATGAGTGTGAGAAAGCCTACAACTACTGCGCGGCGGATCATAAATCTCTGTTCGCTTCGTTTGAAATCGGCTGTGAGCGCGAGAAAAAGAGGGACGTTTCCAAGGGGGTCAACGATTAGGATCAGGGTGATAAAAGAGTTTAAGATGAAGGCTGTATCTATCACAGAATCAAAGCTCCGAGAGGCTAGTGCATATATGCTCAAGATCTGCATCTGAAAGACCGGGATGCACTGGCAGGCTTAGAACCTCATTAGACGCGGCTTCAGCGTTTAGAAGCCCTGGGCCGCTCGTGTAAAAGGGCTGTCTGTGGATCGGGACGGGATAGTAGATTCCGGTTCCGACCCCCAGTTCTTTAAGCCTTGCAGCGGTCTCGTCGCGCGTGAGATGAAAATCAGATGTCACCCTGACAGTGTACTGGTGAAATACATGTAAAACATGGGGTTTTACAGGGGGTGCTATGATGCCCTTGACATCGTTCAAAGCCTTTGTAATTCTTTCTGCATTTTTCATCCTTTTTTTGTTAAATGAGTCGAGTTTTTTGAGCTGTTCTAGCCCGATTGCCGCCGCGATATCTGTCATCCGATAGTTGTAGCCGAGCACATCATGGTGATACCGCGTTTTGGAGCCGTGCTCCCGAAGCAGCCGCGCACGATCAGCCAGCTCAGAACGGTTGGTTGTGAGCATCCCTCCCTCGCTTGTAGTCATGTTCTTTGTAGGGTAGAAGCTGAAGACCGCGCAGTCACCGAGGCTGCCAACCCTTCTTCCCTTGTACAGGGCACCATGGGCTTGGCAGGCATCCTCAACAAGCTTCAAACCGTGGTCGCTGCAGAGCCTGCTTATAGAGTCCATCTCGCAGGGCTGGCCATAGAGATGAACAACGAGCACAGCCTTTGTTTTATCAGTGATCTGTTCCTCGATTTTTTCAGGGCGGATGTTGAATGTCTCTGGGTTGATATCTGCGAAAACCGCTTTTGCGCCACAGTATAGAATCGAGTTTGCTGTTGCGATAAAGGAAAAGGGCGTTGTAATCACCTCATCGCTGGGTTTCACGCCGCATGCGAGGAGTGCAAGATGGAGTGCCGTGGTCCCGCTCGAAGCCGCAACTCCGTAGCCGGCTCCGCAGTATTTTGAAAAGGCAGTTTCAAATTCAGCAACCCGCGGCCCCTGTGC
>BDTI01000172.1 GCA_002923215.1 archaeon BMS3Abin16
TTCTTCTACTACACCAGTCCTTGTTGATATATTCAATACCTCGCCTGTAACCGGGTCAACCCCTGCTCTGAGCACGTTAAGCTCCTCCACACCCCCCAACCTTGCAGCCGCGCAGGCCCTCTCCATCAACTCTATATCCCACACATAGGCGTCAGTCCCAGGGGCCAACTTGAGATTCACCCTCGTAATCCTGCCGCTCTCGTTGGCCAGGTTCTCATCCGCCTGGATTGGCATATGCACTGCTGATCTTTGCTTTTGCAGACTGTACACAGAGTAGCCTGTTGAAACAGTTAAACCAAGAATCACAACTGCTAAAACCATATTCCGATCTATGCTCCTACACCGCCCTTTACCTTTTTTTTACTCTTTTCTGCCAAGGGAAACTGCTCTTCGAAATGACTATATTCAGCTTCCATTTCATCGGAAAGGAAATAAACAGCCCCATAACCGGGTTTAGCCTGGGTTATGAGGCCGTTTTCCATCAGTATATTTATGTGGTGACTGATGCTCTTGTAATCCATGCTAAGAGCCCCTGCCAGCTGGTTGACATTTGACGGGTTTTCCCTGAGTCCTTCGATTATTCGCATACGGGTTTTTGACCCTCTTGTGCTGAAGAGCAGCCAATACCATGACCTCTTCATTTGACAGCCTCAGGCTTAATATTTGAAAGTCTCATAGCGTTGAGTATCACAGCCAGTGAAAGCCCCATGTCCCCTACTGCCACTGCAAGCCAGAGCGGAACGAAGCCTGGGATGGCGAATAGGGCGAAGCCGCCTTTCACAAGGATTGCGGCAACGATGTTTTGCTTTACCACGCCAGAGGTTTTCTTGCTCAGATCGATGAGATAGACCAGCCTTGAAAGATCGTCTTTCATGAGGGCGATATCAGCATTTTCCAACGCTACATCGCTTCCCATAACGCCCATAGCTATCCCCACGTCTGCACGTGCAAGGGCCGGGGCATCGTTGACGCCGTCGCCAACCATGGCAACAGCGCCGTATTTCCCGATAAGCTCATCGCCGACTATTCTGAGCTTGTCTTCAGGCATGAGTTCAGCATGGTACTCGTCGATTCCAAGCCTGGTTGCAATCGCCTTTGCAACCCTTTCGTTGTCTCCTGTGAGCATCTCCACTCTGGCGCCCCGCTCCTTCAGAGCTTTAACAACCTCGGCTGCGCCTTCCCTGACCTTATCGCTCACGGCGATGATTCCTATGCTCTCCCTTTCGTTGGCAACTAATACAACGGTCTTCCCCTCGTCTTCAAGCCTCGCAGCCTCGTCCTCAGGGAATCTGACCCCCTGGCCGTTGAATAGCTTCCGGCTTCCGATACTATATTTTTCATCGTTAATGCTGCCAATAATACCTTTTCCAGGTTCTGATCTGAACCCTGCAACCTGACGCAGCTCTACGCCTTCTTTTCGCGCTTTTTCAACGATGGTCGTTGCGATCGGATGCTCTGAATGTGACTCAAGAGATGCGGCTATGCTCAAGACCTCCTTTGGAGGGAGATTATTGGTAACAATAACATCGCTAACCTCCAGCCTGCCCTCTGTAAGAGTCCCTGTCTTGTCAAAGGCGATAGCCTTTATCTTTCCAAGGCTCTCAAGGTAGCTGCTTCCTTTTACGAGAACACCGTTTTTCGCACCGCTTGTTATGGCTGAAACCATGGAGACCGGTGTTGAGATCGCAAGCGCGCAGGGGCAGGAGACAACGAGGAGCACGAGAGCCCTGTAAATCCATGTTTCAAGGGGCATGCCAAATATAAAGGTAGGCACAACAGCAACACCTATAGCGAGCACTATTACCGCTGGGGTGTAGACTCTTGCGAAACGGTCGATGAATTTCTCGCTTTCAGATTTCTGCTTCTGCGCTTCTGAGACCAGTTTGATTATCCGTGATAGCACTGTGTCACCTGAGCCTTTTGTCACATTTATCTCAAGGTAGCCGTCCATGTTTATCGTGGCGGCAAAAACCGTGCCCCCTACCTCTTTTGAAACCGGCACGGACTCACCCGTAATAGGTGCCTGGTTCACGCTTGATCTCCCTTTTACAACAACCCCGTCAAGAGGGATCTTCCCGCCCGGCCTTACAATAACAGTCTCGCCAACACCGACTTCATGGGAATGGACTGTAACCTCCTTTCCATCTCGTCTAACAGTTGCGGTTTGAGGCGCCATCTTCAGGAGGCTGTGAAGCGATCTTTTAGCCCTGTCTGATGCATGTTCTTCAAGAAACTCGGCGATAAAGAAGAGAAACATAACAGCAGCGCCCTCTTCGCCGTGGCCTATCAGAAAGGCTCCGATAGACGCAATCGTTATAAGAAGGTCAATTGTGTAATGCCCCCTGAAAACGGATTTAACCCCGTTTTTAATTATCTCATGGCCTGAGAGCAGGACAACAGAGAGATAAAACACTGCGGCCAGGGATGTTTCCACTAGAGCAAACTCCATGATAAGGCCGATCAAGAACAAGAGGGCGGAAACACCTATTACAGCCGCGTCCCTGCCCTTCCAGAGAGGTTTCTCCTCAAAGTCTTCAACATCGTCAATCGCCACACAGCTAGTGCAGAATGCTTCGTCATTCTTCGACATGTGTCACCCCCATTTCAAGGAGCTTTTTGATGTGTTCGTCGTCGAGAGAGTAGTAGACCATTTTTCCCTCTTTTCTGTATTTCACGATCTTCAGGTTGCGCAGGAGTCTGAGCTGGTGGGAGATGGCTGAGACGGTCATGCCCAAGAGAGATGCTATGTCGCAGACGCAGAGCTCGTTTTCCATGAGGGTGTAGAGGATTTTCACCCTGGTTGGGTCTCCAAGGGCCTTGAATATCTCGGAGAGTGTGAGCGCCTTGTATTCGCCTATCAAACCAGCCTTTAACTTCAGAACTTTTTCTTCATCAATGTGAAATATTTGACACGCATCTCGATCGTCATCCATACATTTGAACAAGTGTTCAACTATTTAAATATTATTCTCCCTTTCAGAGCAGTGAACAAATAAGCACATCACCTCTCGTTGGGATGCAAACTTCAAGTTCACTGTGAGCAATGGAAGGAGGGCAGATTTTTTCTGATCACTTGCCTTTGCGCACAATATATGTGAGATGGAATATATTCGGCCGCTCCCAGTTTGAGAATGAGTACAAAAACTTGTTATCAAAAAAAATTAGATGTATATCTGGAGGAGAACCTGCCAATGCCTATCTGAAATCAACCCTTGAAATATACCCCTATTTCTACTCTGTACAGCAGCTCAAGCCGCCTACGTCCCTGTAAAATGACTGGGCTGCCAATTTGAAAGACTCCGAGAGTGTTGGGAACACATGCACCGTGTCAATAATATCATCAATAGTCAGCTTAAATTTGACTGCCAGCGTGGCCTCGTGTATGAGGTCAGCGGCATGAGGCGCGAGGATATGGACACCCACAATCTGCTTTGAATCCCGATTTGTAACTATCTTAATAAGTCCTCTAGTGTCACCTATGATATGGGCCTTTGGAACAAGGTCAAAGGGCACAATCCCGCAGGCACATCTTATGCCCTTTCCATTGGCAGCCTCATCGGTGAGTCCCACACTTGCAACCTCAGGAAAGGTGAAAACAGCCTTTGGAATCTCAGTGTAATCTATCTTCTTTCCTGCTCCCTTGAAGGCGTTCATGATGGCTGTCGCCCCTTCCTTAGCAGCCATGGTCTCAAGCATAGGCTCGCCTACCACATCACCCGCAGCCCAGACATGGGGCGCCGTGGTCTGCATTTCATTGTTGACTTTGACAAAACCCTTCTTATCTGTCTCCAGGCCAGCCTTCTCAAGCCCCAGACCACCGGTGTTAGGTCTTCTCCCCGTTGCAACGAGAAGCTGCTCCACCACAAGCTCCCTTGTCTCACCGCCGACTGTGAAATTCACAATCTTCTTTCCACTGTCCGCACTTTTCACGTGATTAAGCTTCATCCCAGTGTGAATATCAATCCCCTCTTCCCCTAAATACTGCTTTAAAAGCGCTGAGATCTCCGGCTCAGCATCGGGGACTATCCGCTCGCTTCTCTGAAGTATTGTAACACTGGTTCCGAAGTGAGCGAACATCTGCGCAAACTCAAGTCCCAGCGTGCGCCCGCCGATCACACAGAGTGACTCCGGCAGCTCTTTGAGACTGAGCGCCTCTTCATTGGTGAGATAGTCCACCTCATCCAACCCCTCCACAGGGATGATGTTCGACCTTGCGCCCACAGCGATGAGGAACTTTTTCCCCTTGATCTTCTTACCACCGACTTCAACAACATCTTTCGAGATAAACTGCCCCTTACCATCAATATAGGTCACCTTCTCAAGCCTGTCCAGCACTTCGGCATACTTCTCTCTTCGGAACTTTTCAACGAGCCGGTCCTTAGCCTCAACAACCTTCTTATAATCAAGCCTGCCGGAGCCGTATGAGACTCCTTCAAAGCGCCGGGCCGCAAGCTCATTATAGAAAGTTCCAACCGTTATCATGCGCTTGCTGGGCATGCAGCCCACATTCACACAGGTCCCCCCGATGAGCGTTCCAGGCGTTGCATTCCAGCCGATCATCACTGTTTTGACTCCCAGCTCGTTCGCCCGGATCGCGCCGGCAAAGGCCGCAGCCCCGTGGCCGAGAATGACAAGATCATATCCCTTCATTTTATACTCTTTATCTGACTTTAATCATATATAGTTCGTTTGGTATCTGTCAAGGACTCAGTCAGGACCCTGTGTGAAACCGCGCAGACCTAACTATGCCAAGTTGGCGACATCCGCCGAAGCCTGTTAACACCTTCATGTATAGCTGAGACCGTGTACTCTATCTCTTCAGCAGTGGTGCTTCTTCCAAGGGTGATTCTCAGCGAGCCCCGTGCCAAGGCATCGGGCACACCTAAAGCCTTCAGGACGTGTGAAGTGGAGTGTTTTCTCGATGAACAGGCTGATCCAGTTGAGGCTGCAATCCCAGCTTGATCAAGGTGCAGGAGGAGGGCCTCACCATCTATTCCTTCAAATCCGAAGTTGGCGTTGTTGGGAAGCCGTTGAACAGGATGGCCGTTAAGCCGGGATCTCTCAATCTCAAGAACCCCCTTGATCAACCTGTCCCTAAGCATGGCCTGTTCTTTCATATCCGCTGAGATCCTCTCCTTTGCAATGTCAACAGCGGCTCCGAGCCCCACGATACCCGGGATGTTTTCCGTAGATGAGCGCAGTCCCTTTTCATGCCCCCCGCCATATAAGATGGGCTCCACCTCAACATCCTCACGTATGTATAAGGCGCCCACCCCTTTTGGGCCGTATATCTTGTGGGATGAAAGGGAGAGAAGACCGATGTTCATCTTCTCCACGTCTATAGGGATTTTTCCCACCGTCTGCACCGCATCAGTATGAAAAACTATACCCTGTTTAGCTGCCGCTTCACCTATCTCTCCTATCTTCTGCATGGTCCCAACCTCGTTGTTGGCATGCATTACAGAGATAAGCACCGTGTCCTTTGTAATCGCCTTTCGAACCCTCTCAACATCCACCACGCCAAAGCCATCAACCGGCAGATAGGTGACCCTGAATCCACATGTCTCCAGGGACCTGCAGGTTTCAAGAACCGCCGGGTGCTCAATCGAGCTAGTAATAATATGGCGGCCCTTCGCTCTCTGCTTCCAGGCAACACCTCGTATTGCAAGGTTATCTGACTCAGTCCCCCCTGATGTAAACACGATCTCATCGGCTGTAGCCCCGATAAGCAGTGCAACCTTCTCTCTCGCCGCCTCCATGGCCTCATGGGCTTCAACCCCGAAGGAATGAAGGCTCGAAGCATTGCCAAAATAGGTGGTAAAATAGGGGAGCATCGCATCCACGACCGCCGGGTCTACAGGAGTTGTTGCCGCATGGTCAAGATATATCCTTTTAGCTGTTTTTTTCATCTTTCCACCAGGTTCTTCCCTTTCATTTAACACAACGATTGGCGCGCTAATATCTTTTATGCTATGCTGAAGGCATCCTCTATTGTGTCTTCAACGACATAGTTGTCTGTTATCAGCTTGACCTTGATCATATATAGGTCGCTCGGCGCTTGTCCAGCAGTGTTCCACTCATATACGCCGGTGTTCTCCAATCCTGTGGCTAGTGCATGCCACTCCTGGGGCGGGCAGGCGGGGCAGAAGGGCTTAGGGTCGGTTGTGTAATAGATGTCAACCTTTGCAGGGCCAGTTGTATCATTGGTCTGCCACCGTATCTCCACAACGCCGGAGAAGTTTTTCCCTCCAACAGGTGAGAGGAGCCTTATCTTAGACTGGGCAAGGCCTTTTTTAATTTCATGCTGCCCATTGCCTGTGCCGTCTGAAAGACATCCCGCTGTGAGAAGTCCTCCCATGATGGCAGCCACTAGCAAGATGCTGCACGCTTTCATATGCTACATTCCTCCTAACATGGAAGATGTTGATGTGATGTAGATGTATATGAGGGCGAGCCCCACGACCACGAGCACAGCCCCGCTCGCCCTCTTGATCGCGGCAGTTGATGTGCGCATTCTCTTGATAAGCGACTCCTTTGACAGCCCCACGAGCACGGTGGAGACAACCATGAGAAGTCCCATGCCAAGGGAGTAGAACAGGACTGATGAAACAACCGATGACGGGCCGCCTGGGAGAGAGGCCACCACGATACCCATGAATATAGGTGCTGTGCAGCCTGAAGCCGCTATACCGTAGCCTGCGCCGAAGAGAAAGACATTCTTCTCCGCCCGTGCACTTGCTCGGTTGCCGCCGTTGGTTTGCAAGCTGCCTGTTAGCTGTCCAAGAGGCCCCAGGCTAAAGGAGCGGTCTGTGAAAAGCGCCAGACCAAGGAGGACAATTATCACGCCTACAACAGGGTTCAGAGCTGCGAGATAATCCTGAACAGTCTCGCCGAAGACCCAGAGCAGCGCGCCTGAAACGGTGTAGACGAGGAGTATGCCGAGGGCTGCGAGAAATCCGAGGTAAACCGACCGCTTTAAAGTGGATGAGCCGCCTGTGTTCTCCTCGTTCATTGTCAGATAATATGACATATAGCCGGGTAGAAGCGGAAACGAGCAGGGTGAGAAGAATGAGGCCACTCCTGCGAGAAAGGCGAGGGAAAGTCCGATCTTGTGTCTGTAGATGATATCTGCTCCAAGGGTCATCCAGAGATTCTGGTATCTGAAGACATACCAGCCCAGGGTTACTAGAAGTGTCGCAAGCAGAGCTGAAACTATAAAGCTGGTCTTCTTTTGATTCATCCAGCCTCCTCCATGTACTCGCCGACAACCTGGAACCCCTCCATCACATCATCGCCGTGGGGCGCGTCATCCATATCCGGCGTCAGGTCCAAGCCGAGGTCGTGTCCAAGGTGGTCGCCATCGGTGAAGACGTCGCTCCCGGTGACGTCATAGATCCTGCCATCATAGGCGACATAAGCCGGCCTTCCCTCTCTCCCATCAAATTTTGAGAGCTCATCCTTTGTAAATGTCTTCAATCGGCAGCCTCCTTATTTTTCGCAGTTTCTTTTCCTCTTACAAGCAGCAGTTTTATGCTCTGTCCTGAACATATTTGAAGCCCTCTTTGATCGAGAGTTCTGCCCTTGCCAGTTCCTTTCCAAGATAAGCGGCATGACTGAGCTCTGTAAGCCATCCCTTTTCGATGATCATGCCGTATATGCTTCTTGCGTCTCTGCCTTCAATCACCCTTAAAAGCCGGTTGTCAGGGGAATAGTGCTCCACCGTAATAACTTTCTTCTCTGGTTGTGCAACGATTACAAAGTAGCCTGCCCTGTCGAGCTTCATCTTTGCAGGTTTTTGAGCTTGAATGACAGGGGGAGATGAAACCTGGACAAGAGGGTTTTTCTCAGTGCACTCCTCGCAGCGGCAAGAAGCACCCTGCCCTTCAGAGAGTTCTTTGAGCTTTTCAACGATTATCTCCACCTCTTCACATCCGATCAGGTCCACAACCTCCACCTGTCTTCGAAAGGCTTCCACCTCTTCTCGCGTCACATTTCTTAAAACAGGCCGCCTGCCAGGAGACCCGATCACAGACATATCATCGTTAACGCCGTTTTCCCACAGGGCAAGAAGCGTCCTGCCGCTGTAATGGCCTTTCGGGTCTTTTCCGGCTAGAAGAAGAAAATGGATCGTAGGATTGGTTATCGTGTTCTTGACAATCTTGTCAATGCCGATGTTCTCTGTCTCAGTCTTGCCCACGATGCAAAGCTCTCTCGGCCGCTTGGCTGCCAAGGCTTCAGCAAGCCCGGCACTCGCAAGGGTAGACACCGCAACCGGGCAGCCCGGACCGTCGCAGAAGTCAAAATACTCCCCTGGCACAGGAGGCCATGTTTGCTCTCTCATCTCAAGCCCGCAGCTTAACCCTGCTTCAGAGGCTTCGGGAAATGCTTGATTAAAAATATTTGCCGCAGCTGCCGAGATGCAGTACTCGCAGCCCAGACAAGAATATTTGACCTGCTCCATCAGGGCCAACCACTGCTCAATGTCTGTAAGCAAGTCAGATGCGCCTTCAGTTTTAGATGTGGAAAAGAAAGACTTTATGTTTTCCAGCGCATCTTTCATGCACCCGCACTTTCTGCATTTCGCAAGACCCATCCCCTTCTGAAGCTCTGAACGAATCCTTTCCACTGGGCGGTGCTTATCCATGATACTCATCTCCTTGGGTGATGTTATAGGCTCCTCAAAAAATCCTTGAATACGCTTCTTCCCACGTACAGGCCCTCTGCTAGGGTGAGAGCTGCTCCTTCTCCTGGGTTTTCTGTTCTCCACTTCTCAAGGTGTTCGGGTGTGCACATGAAGAGAAGAGTCCTGCATATAGATGTTGCAGCGGGTCCGCATCTTTTTGTCCCGGCCCAGACCACAGCCATCGGTTCTTTCTTTGCAAGGATGGCTCCATCCTTAATCTCAATGTGGACCTTTCTGCCGCACTGTGCACAGGAAGAGTCAATTGTAGTGTCTGAGTTGAACATGAATGCCGCGCCAAGGGCGTCGACGGCGCACATGGCAAAGCATGAGCCTTGACCTTCTATTGTAACACGATGTGGTGTCGCTGTATTTGAAAAGGGATATGCGCCCTTGATTTGATGGGTTCCGGGTTTGAGGTAGATGATGTCCTGGTCATTGAGATGCTCGAAAATACTGGCGGTTTCGTCAACGGGGATCTTAGCCGCAACAGATGCTTCTTCTACTGTCGGCGCTCTTCCAAGCAGGGGAAATGACTCCAGAATAAACCGTCTCACTTTATCCTCTTTTTCTGAAAGACCCAGGCCTTTTTTCTTTTCAAAGTCAATAGCATCCATTATCGCTTTTGAAGCAGCGCGCGCGGTTTCAGAAGGGTGTGGTTCAAATCTCATTATCTCACGACCTCACACCGGAGGATGTCTTCAACAGCGTTTCGTACATGTCCCTCGGCGAGTTCTAAAATTGTTTTGATCCGGTCTTCACAGTTAAGAGAATAGATTACGTTCTTTCCCTCTCTTCTCGTTGACACGAGGCCGCAGTTTCTGAGACATGCGAGGTGGTGGGAGACTGTGGCCTGCTCCTTTTCAATCTGGTTGCAGAGTTCACTCACACTCAGCTCTTCCTGGTCTTTGAGCAGTTCCAGTATTTTGAGCCTTGTCTCATCGCTCAGGGCCTTGAAAAAGTAGGTTTCAGCTTTTCTCATGTTTTGGTCAAGCAATTTTGAACCTTCCCTTAACCCATGCCTCTTTCTTGTTGTATGGGCGGGCAGGGAACTGTGCCGTAGCTGCAGTAGACGCAGCAGTCTCCGGGTTTCGGCTTGAGAAGAGCGCCGCACTTTTCGCATTTGTAGAAGTGCTGGCAGGCATCGGTGGGCATGGTCTCCTCTTTTTCATGTCCGCATTCCGGGCATTTAATGGTGGATTTCAGTTTTATCATTTCTTCACCTAAACGTATAGATATAAGTCAATATATCAATATGTTCTATTTATAACTTGCGGGAGGGATTGAATTATGCTGAGCACACCCTCCCCCACTAAAGAACCACGTGTCTGTGTGATCATATAAGCGCCACCTCGGAGTCAAGCCCACACTATGGCAGGAGAGCTATATTGACTTCTTTCGCCGCAGTTTCAAACCTGCACCAGGGCTTAACCTATTAAACCGGTTGAATATAAAAGATGTTAAAACAGGGGAACCCTGAGGAAGAGACGATGAATTTTCTAACGGTCGGCGTAAATATGAGGGATGTAGCCTGCTCAATTCAGCGGGCAGGAAGCAGCGTGAGCTCGGTAAACTATTTCAATCCCGTCGACCTCAGCCGATGTACAAAGAAATCGATAGCATTTCTGGGCTGTGACAGAATATCAACTGACGGGCTCAACGATGAATCCGGGTCGTGGAAGCAATTTCTCTTTGAAAAAACCCTTGCAGCCCTGGCGAAAGACAATTTTGACTTCATTGTCCCGCGGATTAACAGCGAACACATTGACCCTTTGAAAGAATTTACGCAGGTACTTGGAAACAGCCTGAAAAGTTTGGAGCCCCTGCGTGACAAGTGGCAGTGCATCAGGGCTGCGTCGAAACATGGGCTGCTGACACCCAAAACCGAGCTACTAACGGCTTCGCTGCAGTCTGCCGATCTTGAATTCCCGCTTATTTTCAAACCTATCAGAGGATCCCGTGGGGCAGGCCTTCGAAAGGTGCACAGCCCAGGTGAGCTGGAGGCACTACTTGTTGAAAAGGCCGTTGACAAGGACCGCATCCTGCAGGAATACATCCAGGGCGAATCCTATAACATCAATTTTCTCTCTGACGGCGCGCGGGCAGAACCGATTTTTGTGAGCAGACAGCTCTTTTCAGACCCTGAAAATCTGGTGTACTCAGGTAGTGTCGGACCGGTTAAGCCTGAAGGCATTGAAGAATTCGTCGAAGAGTGCATGGCTTTTCTGGAACGCTTTAAAATCAAGGGAATCATCGGTGTTGACTTCATGGTTGACAGCGGGGGTGAAGCCTATTTCATTGAGGTGAACCCCAGGATACAGGGCTCCTTCGAGGTTATCGAAGACAGCCTTGGAATTAACATGTTCGACTATTATTACAGGGCATGGCACGGTGAAATCCCGGCGATTCCATCTTCAAGGTGTCTTGCAGGAAAAAACATTGTAACAGCGCATATGGACTGCCGGGCGCCTGATCTTGAAGGATGGGGATACATTCGTGACATCCCGCAGGCAGGCGCGTTCATCGCCACGGGAGAGCCGGTCTGCACCGTTGTCGCAACTGGGATTACGGAAGCCGAGGTTGAAGCCCAGCTCAGAAAACTGTCGAACACGATTTTAAACCAGATGAAACTGCTCTAAGATTTCCGCTCCACCCTGTAATTCTGACATTCGAGTGCGCCAGGGAGGGAAAAGAGGCGTTTTTCGAATATTTTTTTGCCTATTTTGTTCTGTCTTTCCTTGAGTCTCGGTCTTCAAATTTTTTCATCTCATAAATTGATGAGGGCTTATTTGTTTTGAATACGCACGGTTTGAATTGGAAATGGGATTTCGATTCCATCTTTTTGGAAGCGCTCGTCAATCGCCCGGTTGATTCGGTTTATCACTTCAAAGCGATCTTTATGGCTGTCAATCCAGACATAGAGCACAAGTGAGAGTGAGAAGTCTGAAAAAGAGGTCAAATGCACACGCGGCGCCGGCCGCTCCAAGACATGGCGCTGTTTTCTGGCAACCTCTTTAAGCGCTTTAGTCGCAGTCTTCAAGTCTGTTCCATAGGCTACGCCAACCGGTATCTTCAGCCTGAGCCGATTGTCAGGATAAGAGTAGTTTGTTATCTGGCTGCTACCGATCTGCGAGTTTGGCACAACTATCATTGTTAAATCCATTGTGAGTATCTTCGTGCTCCGAAGCCCGATTTCAGAGACCTCACCGTATTCACCTGCTGAAAGCTCGATTATATCGTTTACACGAAAGGGCCTGTCAGCCATTATCACAAACCCTGATATCATGTTTGAAAGCGTTTCCTGTGCGGCAAGGGCAAAGGCGAGGCCAGCGATACCAAGGCCTGCAACGATTGCTGTGATGTTGTATCCGAAAAAGTCCAGGATGATTACAATTGACGAGCCGTAAATGAAGACGTCTGCTGTACGGTTAAAAAGCGGCAGGAACTCATCGTCAAATCGGCTTTTAGCCTTGGCAGCGATGTTTTTGGCATACCACCGTGCAAAGACCCGCACTGTTTTCGAGACAAAATAGGCGCCTGCAAGCACCTCGCCCACATAGATGATTGAATCCAGCTTCGATGTTATTTCAGACAGGCTGGTTACACTCTGTACCGCAACATCCGCTCCAACAAGTATGATTAGATAGTAAAGTGGTTTTTTCACAGCCTCAATTACCATGTCGTCGAGAACTGTAGCGGTCTTTTTCGCAACCAAAGCGGCATAACGAGAGATAATGTAGACAAAGAGCTTTGCCAGGGCGATGGATAAAATTATCAGTCCAACTCCCCAAACTATCTCCCATGTTGCCGTTGATATCGCCATTAAAACCTCAAGTGAAATTTGAGGGGGGATGTACTTATATTTTTAACTGACATCAGCGCCGCGGGAGACTGGGGAATTCGGCCTTGAAAGCTGATTACTACAAAGAGTGGAAGTGGGCAGGTCCACTAGAAAAACTTTTATCTAATCCCGCGGAAAGAGACATTGGATGTGGAAGAAGGTTGAAGAGGTCTTCAGGGACTATCCTGCACAGAAGAGGGTCGCCCTATACATGCTTGAAAAAGGTTTTCAGGTGAATGAGAGTGGCCGGATTGCTGTGGATGGATGCCTTGTTCCGAGCACAAGCCTTTCCCGGCGGCTGGATGTGGACCGAAGGGTTATAGACGCGGCGGCTGGAAGGATTCTGAATTCAAAGGAGCTTCGAAGCGTTTTCACAAGGCTTCGACCTATTGCTGATTTGAGTGAGTCCGCGCCGGAGCTGGGCCTTGGCGTTGTTTCTATTAGTGTAAAAGACGCCAGTAAACCCGGCATAATCGAAAGCATCACTAACTGCATGGCGCGCCACGGTGTATCCATCAGGCAGGCCATAGCCGACGACCCATTTTTTGTAGAGGAACCCAGGTTTACCGTGATAACCGGTGAAAAAGTGGACGGCGAGCTTTTAGAGGCGCTTCAGGCGATTGAAGGTGTGAGCGAGATCAGGATTTCTTAGACCACCCATGTATCTGTCTGTGCTGAGCGTCAAGCCGCGACAGAGCCGGATGGCTGCTGCCAAGTCTTTTAACAAATCTTGTCCTCGCCTCATCAAAAGTGAGACGCTTTGTGCCTGATGTAAGGTTATCAGCATAAGAGACAACAATCTCCTCAGGTGTTTCAGCGATATAATCTTGCGGCGGAAGGCCGAGCGCCCCAGCCTCTTCAGCGGTGATGCCTGCTCCGATGTGACGTTCAACAATACGGGCCACATCCTCTGAAAAACCCTCCTTCCTCACAATCCGCGCGCTAGAGATGAAGTGCTCAAGCCCATGTGTTTCACCCCTGCCGATATCATGAAGCATAGCACCGGTAAAAACAAGGGTGGCGTCGATTGGCACAGAAAAATTCTTCGCAATTTCCAGCGCCCTGTCGGCAACAGCAGCTGAATGTCTGATCACACTTTTACTGCAATTGTGCTGTGTTAAGAGCTTCTGTAAGTGGGTTTTCAATTTCATCTTGAAGTTTCGCAATCTCTGATTCCAGTCTTTCAACAACAACCTCGTTGTTCGAGAATTCAAGCGTTCCCTCACACTGGGGGCAGCGGAATTCCCGTTCACTAGCAATGTCATAGGGTATGCGGAACCTGTCATTTGTACACGAGAAAAAGACGGTGTTAGTTTCGTAATCAAGCCTGCTGGAAAGGTCTTCAAGGACTTTTTTCTTCCGCTCAACAATCACATCTAGCACACGGGGCAGATTCAGCTTCCAGGTGTAGATGTACCATCCAATGTCTTTGTCCTTGGTTCGCACATAAGATGCGAGCCTGTAGTCATAGAGTTTATAGAGGATCTTACGCGCAAGATTCAGCTTGATCCCCAATTCCTCTGCAATCGACTCATCCGTTGCCTCCCTCCCCATAAGTGTGTTGATGATTCTAATACCATCGTCTCCAAGGGTTTCCTCAAAAAACTGACGTACATTTGAGTCTTCCATGATAGCACTTCCGTTTTCCATTTTCATTCTCAACTCAAGCATTTTTATTTCTGAAAACTTTTCCTACCCATAATATAATGACGGGTCTCAGATTTAAATCTTTTGAAACCTTTAATCGAATATAATGGCTACTTCGGGTTTTAACATCTATAAATCAGCGAGCCTGGACTGCGCGGCTGTTACACCAGCGCCCCGTGTGAAATCATGGCCTGCTTTGGCAAGCACTATTTCCAGAGCTGAGAGAAGGCCGAGCAGATCCACTGCGTCAACGGCGGCCATATGCCCGATCCTAAATATCCTGCCTTTCACAGACTCCTGCCCGCCTGCGAGCAGAATCCCAAAGTCGCTGTTCAAACGTCCCCGCACATCGTCATCGGTGAGCCCGGCCGGGATTTTTATCGCTGTAACCGTGTTTGAAGCATAGTCTGGGTCGGCGAAAAGCTCAAGATTCATGGCAAGCACGGCTTCACGAGTTGCCTCAGCAAGCAGTCGATGACGGTTGATACGGTTTTCCAGGCCTTCATCGCGAATGATTGAAAGCGCGGCGCGCAGGCCGTAGATAAGTGAAACAGCCGGCGTGAAGGGTGTTGTGGATTTTTTAAGCGACTTTCGATAGCTTGCGAGATCAAGATAAAAACCACGTTTACCGGAGTTGTTCTCAATCACATCCCATGCACGATTGTTTACAGCCGCAAAACCGAGGCCCGGCGGCGCGGCCAGACACTTCTGTGAGCCTGTGATGCAGATGTCCACACCCCATTCATCGGTCTTTACATCCTCGCCGCCAACAGAGGTCACAGCATCCATAATAAAGAGCATGTTGTTTTCACGGGCAATCCTGGCTATCGCCTTTGCATCGTGGAGAACGCCTGTGGATGTTTCGTTGTGGGTCATCGTTATCGCCACAGCGCTGCTACCGGCAACTGCGGATTCAACCTCCGAGGGGTCAACTGCCTTGCCCCACTCGACTGGCACGTCAATCGGTTTGCCGCCAAAGGCCGAAACGATCTTTGGAAATCGTTCACCGAACTTGCCGCCACCGATACAGACAACCTCGTCGCCTGCTGAAATTACAGAGGAAACGGCGGCGTCCATCGCGGCTGTGCCTGAACCTGTGATAATTGCAACATCGTTTTTCGTCTGATACACATATCGTAGCCCGTCCCAGCACTCTTCAAGGATTGCGTTGAAATCCGGCGTGCGATGCCCCATCATAGGCTGTGCCTGAGCTGCCAGCACCTCAGCTGCCAGCTCTACAGGACCAGGGATAAATATTCGTTTCTTCATAGCAGTCAACGTCTAATGTGGATTTACATTTAAATCTTTCTGGCACACAACATCTCTACCTGATTTTTTTATTAACAAATTTTTAGACACCCCATCCGAAGCAATGCTTGGCTTTGCCCATGTTAGTATCCTGACCTATTTTTGAGTGATGCCGCCGAGGGAGGCTTTTGATGGAAACTGGAGAAAACAGGGAAAAAGCTGAAATCAAAAGGTATGCAACACTAGGCATAATCTTACTGCTTGTTGGAATCAGTCTTTTCATCGGAAACTACGAGCGGCAGACCCTGCATGTCAGTGAACTAAACCATGGCCGGGAGATCATAAACTATTATGCGCCGCGCTGGGACCCGCTGCCGCATCATGTGAAGATTACGGCCGAGTCCAATGAACCCCTGACTTTTAGAGTCTCTATCGAAAACAAAGAACTAGAGACTGAAAACTTCACCTTAAAATACGGGGATGATAAGACGCTGGACATCTATCCTGATGAAACCATTAGAATCACAGTTGAATCCGCGGCAGTGGATTCAGGTGGTGTTAAAACCCTGCTTTGGTGTGACTCATGGAACATTGCCGCAGCCGTCCTGCTTGTTTCAGGCCTGATCTTGCTGCGAGCCTAATCTGCCTCGACACGGGGTGCGAGGAAGAAGAGAAGCCTCGTATAATCTCCTTCAAACTCAAGGCGCAGGGGCAGATCATTACCCAGGGAAAGCTTTGCCTTATTCAGGGTTTTAATATCGGCTACCTTGGCCATATCCTTCAAATATTCAAGTGAGAAATGGCTCTTTGCATCATTCTTTTTGAAGCTGATACAGTTTTCCTTGTCTATCCGAATCTCCACCACATTTTCATCAGACTTGCTTGAAAAGAAAAGTGCGTCACCCTCGACTTTCACAGTCGCGTAATCGCCGATGATCGATGTGTCGGCAATCGCGTTTTTAAAGAGTGATGAGTCAAGCTCAACAACGGTTTCAAACTCAATCCCCGGAATCTTAAGGCTCTCCTCAGCCGACTCGATCAAGGGTATGTTAAAGCGTTTTTTAACCGCGCCCTCAGAGAGGATGACAAGCACGTTCTCACCCTCTTTCAGCTTGATCACAAGCTCCTGTTCAACCCTCTTGAGAACATTGACAACTGTCTTGAGATCGACAGTCAGCTCCACCGGCTCCTCAAGCTTATACTCGTCAAAGGCCTCTTTCTTCATCTCAAAATCAACAAGCGCCACATGGGCCGGATCCATCGCCCGAATGGAAATCCCCTCAGGCTCAACCTTCAAAGTTACCTCGTCAACGAGGTTCACAATGGTCTCAAAGACCTTGGTCAACTGTTCTATCTGTGTACTCTTAAGCTGCAATTATAATCACCTCAAACTCTCTGCTACATAGCGCGCCCGATTATACAGGCCGAGATCAAGCTTCGACATGTCCTGCGCAACCTCGACATCGATCATCGTTTCATCACCGGGCACAACCTTTCCAATGATCCGCACAAACCCTCCTTCTTTAAGCATTCCAAAGACATCCGGATCGATGAACTGGACAATCGCTCTGCCCGTTCCGTCGTCAACCATTGCAGTATATGTATCGCGATGAAGGTCTACGACCACGCCGTTTATGCGCACCCGAAAATCCTCCGGGGATATGTCCTTTATCTGTCTTTCAACAGCAGGAAGCCTGCGCTTTCTCTCCATGGCAGAAATACGCGGCTAGAGATATAAAGATTTTGCCCAAAATCCGCCAAAAACAGCCGGCCCATTCTATCGCAAAGTTTAATATACTAAACCTGATAGTTTATCGCAAAAAAAGGTGAACAGAAAAATGGTTGTTAGATCAAGAGGCTCACGGAGCAAGACCAGAAATAAAATGAAAAAGAATGTGCGAGAGAAGAGCACGATCCCGATAACAAGGGCTATGCAGACCTTTGAAGCAGGCGAGACAGTGCATGTTGTAATCGACTCCGCCTATCAGAAGGGAGCGCCCCATCCAAAATGGCATGGCGTGACTGGAAAGATAATTGAGCCCAGAGGCAGGTCCTATCTAGTTAAGATCAGGGACAAGAAATCAGAGAAGACTATTATCGCAAACCCGATACACTTGAAAAAATCCAACTAAGAAAGGGGAGAGCTTATGATTGGTAGAAAACTTATCTCAGAAAAACCAATAACTATGGGCGAAGTTGCCGATGTTATTACTAAGATGGATCCTGAAACCATGATATACGAGCAGAAGCTGGCTCTGGACCATCTGCAAAAGTTTGCGAAGAAAAAAGGCAAAGACACAAAGAAGCTTGTGGAAGATGTGCTCGCCTTAAACGAGAAGTTCAGGCCTCATCACGCGGTAAAGGTGGCTGATCTTCTGCCCGTGGACGAGGGTGATGTTAAGGCGATCTTTGCAAAGGAGAGATTTACACTTTCCAAGGAGGAGATAAAGGCCCTTCTTGAGGTTGTTGACAAGTACAGGTGAATCAAATTTTATGGGAATGGAAGAGTGGGCTGTTGTTTTGGATTATCTTCCCACCGGGCGTCCTGAGGATCGGACACCGGTTTATAAGAGGGAGCCTATAGCAATAGCCATCGGCGAATCATATCTTTCACTTCTAGAGCTTACTCCGAAGAAAGGCGCTACACTAGTCTCGCAGGAACGGGTTTATCTTGGAAAAGAGGGGCGGGAAAAGATCGATTTCATCAAGCGCCGAATCCCTTATAGTGATCTCACACCGGCTGCGAAGGCTGAGCTTGACGCGGCGATTGCGCAGATCGTTGATCGAAACGAAAAACGCTTTATAGATTTCTTCAATAAATCCGGGCCTATAAGCGTTCGTTATCATCAGCTTGAGCTTCTCCCCGGCGTCGGTAACAAGATCATGTGGGAGGTTTTGGAGGAGCGTAAGAAAAAGCCCTTTGAAAGCTTTGAAGACATCTCAAACAGGATTAAGGCGCTGCCCCATCCAAAGGACCTTGTAATCCGTAGAATCGAGCTTGAACTCTCAGGTGAGAAGCAGGTGGGCAAGGGTAAATACAAGATTTTCACTCAGCCTGTGAAGACAGGCGGCAGATAGGGCAGACCTTTTTATTTATGGATCTCAATGAGACCAAGTCGCTTCTAAGGCGCCACGGAATTTCGCCGAATAAGATCCAGGGTCAGAATTTCCTTGTTGACCCTGCTGTGGCTAAACGCGAGGTTGAGGCGGCTGAGCTAACAAAGTCAGACGTTGTTTTAGAGGTTGGACCTGGGCTTGGCGCGCTAACTGAGCACATCTTGAGCACTGGCTGCAAAGTGGTTGCTGTTGAGCGAGACCCATCGTTTATCGAGATACTAAAGAGTCGTTTTCCAACAGACCGTCTTGAACTTATCTGCGCAGATGTGATGAAGATTGATCTCCCGGATTTCAATGTTGTTGTATCCAATATTCCCTATGTGATTTCGTCGCCTCTCACCTTCAAGCTTTTGGAGCACGGCTTCGAGTGTGGTGTTCTCACATTTCAGATGGAGTTTGCCGAGCGCCTTGTGGCAGAGCCTGGTGAGTGGGAATACTCGCGTTTGTCGGTTGGCGCAGGATACTATGCTGATATTGAGATTCTTGAGGAGCTGCATCCGCGCCTTTTTTATCCGCCGCCACGTGTGCGTTCAGCGGTTGTGAAGATCGTGCCTCGCCCGCCCAAGATTGATGTGGATAAAACGGTGTTTTTCAAGCTTGTGCGTGGTATGTTCACTGTTAAGAAAAAGACGGTTAAAAACGGGGTTACTATTGCGAAAAAGATTGAGGGTATCGATGTTGATCTCGCGGATATTCCGGTTGAGATTTTGAAAAAAAGGGTGTTTGAGCTTTGGCCGGAGGAGATTGCTCTCATCTCGAACAAAGCCCGGTTGATTTGATTTTGCCTGTTTGCTGGACTTAGCAGCTGCTGTGCTCGATTGCTTCTTCAGGGCAGACTTCAACGCAGCTGCAGCACTCGGTGCACTCGTCAATGTTTGCGGCAACGGATTTTTCGTCCACAAGTGTGTAGACTTCGGCCGGGCAGATGTCCACGCATTCGCCGCAGCCAACGCATTTCTCATAATTGATCTTTATCGTCCAATCATCACTTTTCCATTCTTTAATATTCGCCATCTCATATCACCTTTCAAATTATTTGCTGTCACTGTTAAATCACTAAAAGATATATAAGGCTTTCTCGTGAAAAGATGTGTGGGGAGAACACCGGATAAAAGAGTATTTAACATATTTTGGGGATATGAATACATGACACGGTATTTGGAGGTGATTAGATAGACGAGGGTACTAAGATGCTCATAGCCTTTGTAATAGTGGGCTCTATTATGCTAATCGGTGAGATTTCAAATCAAATAGAAAAGAATAGGAAAGAGAAACTAAAAAGGTATAGAGCAATGGAAAGGCGTGAAAAAGAAGATAGAGACCTTGCTAGATATGAAAAGAAATATGGAAAAATATGAAGCCCTGAAATGTTCATCTAAAATTTCTCTCAATCTGATTCGGCGTTTTATAGTCTAGCTTCTGAAGTGTTTATGGAAAGTTATAAAAGAGAGAAAGAGTTGTTTAGAGGCATATGAAAGAGCTGAATTGGCTCTCAACCTTCGGACGGTGTTTTTATCAAAGCAAAATCAATTAGGGCGTTGCTAGTAGTAAAAGGCAATGTTCAAAGGGTTGGTTATAGGGTTTTTGTAAGGCAAATAGCAGACAAAATGGGCATCAAAGGTAAAATTCGAAACCTTGAAGATGGCAATGTAGAGATATATTGTGGGGGTCAAAATATTGAATCAGTATCGAAGTTCATTAAAGCCATCAATGTGCACTCAAAGTCTCCTGAGAATATTTTTGAAAGAAATGTTGAAAAAATTGAAGGATATTGGGAAGGTGAAGAAGGGCACGAAGAGGAGAATGGATATATTAAATTAGACGAAGAGATGGGGCGGTTTAAAATTGATTATGGGGGTGAATCACCCGAATCAATCAACAATGAAAGACTTGAGGTTGGTTCTTTAATGATGCTTAATCTTGGGCAAGAAATAGGGAATGGATTCTCAACAACTCATTCCGACTTTCAAGAGTTAGATAATAAATATGATGTAGTTTCAACGGAACTTAAATCCATTAACAAAAACATTTCACAACTTGATAGCAATGTATCCAAGCTTGTTGACCATTTGGGAACAATTGTTGAAACGTTCGTAGAAAATAGGATGAAAAAATAAGATTTTTATCAATGGTTTCTTTCTATTTGGTTGGAGTTTCTATTACTTTGTTTCTAAATCCCTCTCTAAACTATTCCCGCATATTTCAGAAATAAAAACCCCTGCCCCGCGATAATCGTGAGTTTTACGAGCACGAGTCCGAGGTTGTAGGCGATGAAGATTTTCACCCTTGTTTCCGGGTTTTTCATGGTCTGTTCAAAGGCTCGGTCCAGAATTGTTACGTTAAATGTCACAACTTGTTTTTTCAGCTCCTCAAAAGAATCATCCATAAACACATCTCCTCAGAACCCTCTCTGTCCGCCGCTCCACCCGCTCGACAGTCCCAAGCTCATGAAGGCGCTCCACTATCCTGCCCCTGTTATCGGCCAAGGGCGACCACACAAATATCTTCTTCATGCTAACCGGATAAAACATGCTCCACCGCCATTTTTTTATATTCACAGGTGAAATACAATTTGTTATGAAGAGGGCCGCAGGAATAAAGGTGTCAAAAAAGGATGCAGAAACAGCCCGGCGTATTTTGAAAGACCAGGGCCTGCTCATGCCGCTTAAAGCCCGACAAAACGGTGAGAGCATAATCTTTCCCGCAGAAAACCCCTGTCTGAGCCTCGGCAGCATTTCATTCGAGATTGTGGAGGCAGATTTTCATGAGTTCAGCGGGCCCGATGAATTTGACGTCCTGCAGAGGCGGCTGGGATGCAAGATTTCATCCTATGACGTAACCGGGGATCTGGCTGTTCTTGAAATCCCCCTGGACTTTGAAGCGCATGAAACAGGTCTTGCTGAGGCTCTCCTCGCGTCAAAAAAAAACCTGAAGGCAGTATTTAAAAAATCCTCTTCTGTAGAGGGTGCGCAGCGTGTGCGAAAGATAACCTGGCTTGCCGGAGAAAAGCGAACAGTTACAGTGCACCGCGAGCACGGCTGCCAGTTTAAGCTCGATATTGCGCAGGTTTTTTTTTCACCGCGGCTTTCCTTTGAACGGCAGCGGATACTGGGGCAGGTGAGAGACGGTGAGGCGATTGTGGACATGTTCGCAGGCGTAGGCCCCTACTCGATTGTGATCGCGAAACATCGGGATGTCAGGATACTTGGAATCGACATAAACGAGCCGGCAGTCCAGTTTTTCAAGGAAAACATCAGGATCAACAAGGTCTCAGACCGTGTGCAGGCGGTTTTCGGTGACTGCCGGACATATTCACCAAAAAAGTCTGCGGACCGTGTGATTATGAACCTGCCAAAGGGTGCGAAGGATTTTTATCCTACGGCTCTTGAAACATTGAAATCCGGCGGGGGAATAATCCACCACTACGGTGTCTCTCCACGGGAGCGGCTTTATGAAGCAGAGATAGATTTCATCTTAAATACTGCGGCAGAGCAAGGTCGAAGCGCGGAAATCATTGGAAGAAGGATTGTTCGCAGCTACTCACCTTCTGAGGTGCATGTGGCAATTGATGTGGAGGTGGGCATGTGAAACTTGCAGACCTTGGCGAGCAGGGTGTGATCGAACTTTTCAAAAGAGAGTTTGAAACTCTGGAGTGCGCAAGCGTGTTGAAATCGATTGGTGATGACTGCGCAGTCATCCGCCTCGACGGAGGTGATTGCCTCGTAGTTTCAATAGACACGATTCTGCAGAAAACCCACATCCCACGTGAGATGACGCCGGAGCAGATCGGAATTTATGCTGTGAATGTTGTGCTCTCTGACATCGCGGCTATGGGCGCTGAACCGCTGGGACTTGTTTTTTCCACTGCACTCCCACAGGATATGAACAGGGATTTTGCAGGTTCTATTGCAAAGGGCATGGCGCAGGCCGCGGCAAAACATGGTACATCCATCGTTGGCGGGGACACGCAGAAGGCAGAGGAGATAGCGATAACAGGGACTGCTTTTGGCAGAGTGAAAGAGGAAAATCTTCTGCTCAGAAGCGGCGCAGGTGTTGGCGATCTCATCTGCACAACCGGCGAAATCGGGTCGGCTGCCGCAGGATTTTACTGTCTCACAAACAAAATCGACGGTTACCATGGATTTATCAAAAGGGCGTTGGAACCGAGGGCGAGGCTTAGAGAGGGAAAAATCCTGTCAAAGTTTGCAAGCTCTTGCATGGACATTTCTGACGGACTCGCGCTGTCTGTTCATGAAATAGCAACTCAGAGCGGTGTGGGCGCGCGGATATTTGAAGAAAAAATTCCAATAAATCATAGACTGAATGAGGTTGCCCGTCTCACCGGTGTTTCCCTGAGGGAGATGACACTCTACAAAGGCGGTGATTTTGAGCTTCTTTTTACAGTGGCGCCAGACAGATTTGAATCGGTCCGAACGGATATGGAAAAGATTGGCTCACCGGCTGCAGCAATCGGTGAAATCACTGAAAAAAACATACGGCTTGTCGATGAAAAAGGCTGTGAAACCGAGCTTGCAATGCGGGGCTGGCAGGCCTTTAGCTGAGATACATTTTTATCCTGCTTATAATAACTATATATAATAATGGAAAAGGAATCATATCTCTACAAGCAGCTCAGCGGGGGCCGAGTGAAGTGCTCAACCTGCGCTTGGCGGTGCACGATTAAAGAGGGACAGCGGGGATTTTGCGGGGTGCGGGAAAACCGCGGGGGAAAATTGATTGCATTAAACTATGGACTTGTGTCATCAGTAAATGTAGATCCAATTGAAAAAAAGCCGCTCTTCCACTTTTACCCTGGCACCTCTGTATTCTCCCTGGGAACGGTGGGCTGCAACTTCCGATGCCTGCACTGTCAGAACTATTCTATCTCTCAGGTTTCAATAGATGAATCTATTAGAGAGCTGGTTGAATACTTGCCTGAGCAGACAATCGAGATGGCGAAAAAGTCGGGCTGCAGAGGCATCGCCTGGACATATAACGAACCCACCATCTGGTTTGAATACACCTATGACTCGGCACGGCTAGCAAAGGCTGAGGACCTTTACACAGTTTATGTGACAAACGGCTACATGACAAATGAGGCGCTTGAGATGATCGCCCCATTTTTGGATGCGATGAACATTGATGTGAAAGGATTTACACAGGAGTTTTACACAAAGCTCTGTCAGACACGGCTAAAGCCTGTTCTCGAAACAGTGGAGCGCGCCTACAAATTGGGCATACACATTGAACTCACCTATCTGGTGATACCAGGTCGCAATGACTCACCCGATGAGATAACGCGCTTCACAGACTGGGTTTCCAGGATCGACTCAGATATTCCGGTCCATTTCTCACGGTTTCACCCAGACTATAAGCTCACAGACGTTCCGATGACGCCAACGAAAACACTTGAGGAAACATTGGACATTGCAAAGAAAAATCTGAGCTATGTCTATCTTGGAAACGTTCCGGGGCACAATGGTGAAAACACGCTTTGTCCAAAGTGCAACTCTCTTTTAATTGAAAGGATAGGATATCGAACGAAAATAATCGGGCTCACCGGAAACAGGTGCCTGAAATGCGGTTTTACCATTCCAAGCTTACACGCCGAATAAGCTGAGATAATGCAGTCCAGCAATCAGAACCGCGCCGAAGACACCGGCAATCGCTGTGAAAGCGACTTTAGCTATGGTGATGTCAATGGGATTTCCCACAAACACGGTGAGATTTAAAAGAAAGAGTATCACAAGACCCGCAACAGTATTATATACGAGTATCTTCATCACTTTGTAAAAAGCGTAGAGCACAAGCAGCACGATTGCAACGCTGATAACAGCTTCCGTAATTCCGATAGGCATGATAAATGGTTGGAAATTTAGAGAAGATAAATCTTTTGGTAACAGTTCATGTTAAAGGCAACATTCTATATTGAATCGCAGGGGCCTGATGAAAAGGTCGTGAAAACCTCGATAGAAAACCTTACAAAAAGCGTGAAAAAAGAACCGGGCTGCACAATAATTAAAGCTGTTACCGAAGACATTGCTGAAGAGGAGGGTAATTACTCTACAAGCCTTGAGTTGGACCTTGAATTTGAGGGGCTTCAAGAATATTTGATCGCGGCAATGCGTTTTGCGCCATACGCAATCATATTTGACTCCCCCACAAAACTCAGCCTCACAGCAGACGAGTTCGTAAAAACCATTGCAAACATCACAGCCTTCACAAAAATAGTCTTCAGAAAACACGGCATCCGGGCGATACTTTCAAAAGCACCTGAAGACAAGCAAAAGAACCCTGATGACTACGCAGGCGAAGAAGGTAAACTCACAGAGGAAGAGATCGAAGGATACCTTGACCAGGGCGCGCTCAGAGTAAAAATCGTTGTGCAGGCAGAGGGCAGCGAAGAAGAAGCGACGAAAAACCTGCTATCCACCCTGGGCTACGATGTGTTCGTCCACAAGATGAAGGCATCCAACATGGGTGACAAAACCCTGGTCGCATTCCACGCATTCATGTACGAGCCAAAGACACTGGCAGAACTATCAATCAAACTCATCCCGATACTAATCGAACTTATCGAGCCTGAGACGGTTGAGCTTTCAATGCTTCAGATGCAGGACATGGGACTTGAGCTGGCATCTGCATATTTCGAGCTGGCGCACCTGGCTTATTTGAACAAATCCCCCTCCTGAAAGCAATACCGAAAGATATATATATGGAGCTGAGGTCAAAATCTAAAAAAGCAAGACTAGACGATATTAGAATAAAATGGAGGTTAAAAAAATGGTAAACCTGAAAAAAATAAGTGCCATTGCGACGGGCGCTCTCTTTGTGGGAGCGACCCTTGGAACAGCATCAGCCGCTTTTAGTGGTAGTATGCTGGCTTCAGGTGGCGTGGCAAAGGCAAAGCTGGTAGTGTCCACCCAGAACCCGGATGCATCCGGAAACGCAGCTGATAAGGCTGCCGCTAACACGGTTAACAACGCAGTGTCGGCAGCGAATCCCTGCGCAGGCTCAAGCGGCGGCGCAAACTGCCAGTACGAGTATGAGGGTCAGGATTTTGATAACAACGATTCCACCAAGGATGATGTGACTAAGACAGAGGTTAAAGGCATCCATGAAGGCTATTGGATTGCGAACAAGACAAGTGGTTCCGAAAGTACTCTGAATCTTACGAGCTGGGAGTTAAACGCAAGTGAATTTGACAGTGAAAAAGGTTTTTGGTTCGATGCGAATGGCGACGGCAAGATTGATTCGTCAGATGATTATATCATTAAAAACGATATTAAGATCATCGAGAGGAAGTCGACTGAACTCACTGTTATGAGTGCACTTAGGCTTGGCAACTGCGAGGCTTTGGAGAAGACGGTTATCAAGATCCGTGGTCAGAAGTACTATGTGAAGAAGTTTGACGCTGGTGCTGATGAGTTGACTTTGATTCCTGTGGATGTGAAGACACTTTTGAACTCGAAAGTGACTCAGGACATGATGGATTCAGCGCTTTTGATACCCGGAACTGATATCAAGATCGGTCTTCAGAACTTGAATGTGACCAATGGAACCCTAATTTCTGCGCAGTTCGCTATAATCGAGGGCGGTGTGGTCACAAGCTATCATGACAGGGATCTGGTCCAATCGGATCCTCCTATCGATAAGAATGTGGATATGGAGCTTCTCTCCAACTATGTTATCACGATACAATATGCGGATCCTGGTAGCGAGTTCATCACCTTGTCTATCGGTAAGAAGAGTG
>BDTI01000173.1 GCA_002923215.1 archaeon BMS3Abin16
CGGGACATGGGTTCCATGTTTCTTCCTGATATACATTTCAAGATGCACAGGCCCAAGCATGGACCGACCATGAGCCTCCAAAACCATGGTGACAAGCGACTTGGAAAGCACATTCTGTTTTCTGCCGTATTTCTGCAAAACAGGAACAACACCTGTTTGTTGATACGTCCTATAAAGCTGCCAAACTCTGACTCGTGATACACCCTGAACACGAGCCGCACTAGACATGCTTCGACCCTGATCAATCTCCCGGACAATCCAACGCACCTTCCGATTATTTAACTTCCTCATAAGAGAAGTAGCAGAAAGTGTTAAATTATTTCGGGATACTACATTCCGCCGATAATAGCGATAAGTTTATATAACCTATTTGATACCTTTTAGATGGAGGTTTATGAGGTGCATCCCTGGGAATTTGTAAGCGGGATTTTCACGCTGGCATTTTTGCTTGGCGCCTTTTATTTCGCAGTCCTTGCCGGGGCTCGTGACATGGGTAAACGCGGCTGGATGCTGTTATTTGGAACAATGCTTCTTGGGCCAGGCTTTCTATTTGACCTCATTTATCAAACCTATGGGACTGATTCTGCTGTTGTTCTCAGCCATGGATTCATCCTCCTCTCAGGCATATTCTTCCTTATAAGTATCTATCTTTCAAGTAAAGGCGCCGGAGAACCCACACAGGAGGCTGTGTAAAAACATGGTTAGCGAAACTACGCAGGCACTGTATTTCGGCGCGGGCTCAATCTACTTTGCCCTAGCATTTATCTTCGCATTCAAAAAATACAAGGCCACAGGAAACGAGGGATTCTGGTTTTTCATGGTGCTTTTCACAATCTTCATGGCAGACGCGCTTGCCGCAGGTGCGATTGGAAAGCTTAATGTGATCTCTGAAGACGTGATCCTCCCCTACCGCGGCATACTGTTTCTCATCGCATCAATCATGCTCTTTGTATCAACATATACGCTGCACAAAAAACATCACGATATAAAGATATTCTAGAAGGGGTGTGTGTCTAGGCGCTACCTTCATTTTTCACATCAGCAGTCTCAGCGTCGCTGACGTCAACCTTCTTTTTAAAATATGGTTCTCGCCGGGTCATAGCCTCAAAAAATAGTTTTTCAAGGGCAACGTCAGATGCTCCGCTGCGCATGACCTCCAGAAAATCAACATAATTATCGGTTCGCATGAGACAGGGTTTGAACTTGCCGTTTGCTGTGACTCTGATGCGTGTGCAATTCGAGCAGAACTCAGTGTTATGCATTGGAAATACAACCTCCACCTCGCCTTCATCCAATATGTAGCGTGTGCGGTTCTGCATAAACTTGCGGATCAAAACCTCATTTGCCTCTTCTTCAAGCTCGGAAACGATACGGTCAAGATCGCAGGAATATTCTTTGAAAAACTCGTCGCTATACTCGTTTTCCATAAGCCCGATAAGCTGTAGAATCGCCCTGTTTTCAGATGCGAAAGCAATCATCTCCTTTATCTTGTCAGTGTTCAATCCACGCATGACAACCATGTTGAGCTTCACAGGTTCAAGGCCGTATTCAACAGCTGATTTAACACCTTCAATCACGGTTTCAAGCCTGCCGCCCTGTGTGATCTCTTTGAATGTTTTCGGGTCAAGTGTATCAAGACTGATGTTCACACGCCGAAGCCCGGCAGCTCTCAACCCTTCAGCCTTCTTTGTAAGCAGAGCCGCGTTTGTGGTCATTGAAACCTCGGTGATCCCCTCAACTCCGGCGATTCGCTCAACGATTTCCTCAATATCATGTCGAAGCAGTGGCTCGCCGCCGGTAATCTTTACCTTCTTTACGCCATGGGCTGCGGTCAACCTGACAATACGCTCCATTTCCTCGGCCGTCATCTCGCTGCGACTCTTCTCAATGCCCTCCTGATGACAATACACACAGTCAAAATTACACTTTGAGGTCACCGATATCCTCAGGCTTTTCAGCGGTCTGCCATAGGAGTCGCGAATCATTTTTTCACCTTCAACCGTATCTCGATTTCCGAGCCCTCGCGGATATCCACTTTCTTAAGCGAGCCCAGCATGGCCAGAATCGTGTTTAGGAGAAAACCCTGAACAAATCGTCCGATTGGAACGTCTCTTCCATCGATTGAGACGTGAACAGTTCTCTTTCCTGCTTCGATACATGTCTCCTCTGTGCACATGGGTATCATAACTTTCTAGCCCTCTTTTGTGTGTTTTACAAGATGTCCTATCTCTGATAAAATTAGTTTTATGCCTGTTGCCACCGCATTGGGTGAGCCTGGAAGACAGAAGATTACGGATCCGGAATAGACGCCTGCCGCAGCCCTGGAGAGCATAGCGGCATTGCCAATCTCCTTAAGGCTCTCCAATCTGAAAAGCTCTCCAAAACCATCGAGTTTTTTCTCAAACAAAGTGTCAGCAGCCTCGATTGTAACATCCCGCGGCCCAACCCCTGTTCCGCCAGTCGTGATAATTGCGTCAGGACCATAGGTCTCTGTAATATGATCAATTGTTTCAACAATCATTCCTGCGTGGTCGGGGATAATGCAGTAAAACAGGATTTCATGCCCTTCAGATTTGAACTCAGAGATAATGTCCTTTCCAGAAATGTCCTCTGTTTCAGGACCATCGCTTCCCATCCAGAGATAACCATATTTCGAGTCTGAAATAGTGATGACCGCAACCCTCACCTTCTTCGGAGATTTATGCTTGTGCTCAGAGGTTGTATCGCTTGCCATAGGCTACTCCTTAACCTTCTCTAACACCTTTATATTTGTAATCTCTGTTTCTGGGTACTGGCCGTGCTCATCCTTTTCAGCAGCCTTCACCATATCCCAGATGGTAAGCAGCGCAACTGAAACACCGGTTATCGCCTCCATCTCCACACCGGTTTTGCCCACCATCCGCACCTCAACGGTTGCTTCAATCTCCCTCTCACCAACATCAAAGTCAACGTCCACACCAGTAATTGCCAGCGGATGACACATAGGGATTAGCTGCGACGTATTTTTCACAGCCATAACCGCCGCCACCTGAGCGCATGTGAGAACACTCCCCTTTTCAACACGACCCTCAGTTACAAGCCGGACAGTATCTGGCGACAACCTGATTTTACCTGCGGCTTTGGCTCTACGAACCTGATCCGGCTTCCCTGAGACCTCAACCATCTTCACCCCTTTATCACTAACATGTGTAAGCGTCATGTTAAGCCTCCAGTTTGGCTTCGATAATATTTAAAACATTCCCCCCCTTTTTCCCCCGCAATTCCAAAAAGACAGGGGATTAATAAAACTAGGGTGAAATAAAGATTACGCTGTCACCACGGATAATGACCTTTCCAAGCTTACGGTTTGGAGTGCCGTCAGCAAGCTCCTCCGCATCTTCAAGCACAATGTTCATGTGAATATCATATCCCTTAAGCTTTCCCCGATACTCTTTGTTTCCTTTGAGTCCAACGATTACCGGTGAATCCAGGGTCTTATGCAGTACGTCAAGCGGTCGTTCAGCCATAACAAATCTTCTGACTCCTCATAAGCCAGATATTTAAAGTTGTCGGTAAAGGTATCTTCCAAAGCCAGGGCGCACATTAAAATCACCTTCTGAAAAGGCCACCCTGCCCCGCAGAATCACAGTGTCAACAGCCCCCTGGATTTTTCGACCAGTAAAAGGCGAGTACTTTGCCTTGGAATAAAACTGCTTAGGGTCCACTTCTGTCTCTCGCTCCATGTCAAGTATCACGAGATCAGCATCGGCGCCCGGCTGGATGAACCCTTTACCTGGCACATTAAATATGCGCGAGGGGTTTTCGCACATCATCCGCACAATATCAGTTAGAGCAAGGCCGCCCCGGTTCACCACGTCAAGCATAAGGGGAAGCATCACATCCAAGTTGGGAATCCCGGAGGGAGCGGAGAAAACATCACCTCCTTTTTCCTCGATTCCATGGGGCGCGTGATCGCTTGCAATCACATCAACCCGGCCAGCTTTAACAGCCTTCCAAAGCCCGTGCACATTAAGCCTCGGGCGAAGAGGCGGATTTGTCTTTGCAAAGCCTTTCTGGCTCTGCAGATCAACGTCTGAGAGAAGCAGGTGATGCGGCGTCACCTCACAGGTGGTGTAATTGTTCAAATACCGCAGCGACGAGGGAACTGTGAGATGGCAGAGATGCACATTTTTACATGTTTTCTTCGCAAGACCAGCGGCTATTTTAACCGCGCTTGTTTCAGCGAGTTTTTCCCGAATGTCGGCGTGGACTAGAAAATCCTCTGGATCAGAATCTCTGGCAAACTCTATGTTGCGCCTGATTATTCGCGGGTCTTCGCAGTGAACTGTGAGTGGATAGGGCAGACGCCCGGCATCCTCTAAAACCGATTCAACATCATCGCCTGTGAGACTGTCTAAATAGACTTTCACGCTGGGCACGTCAATCCTCTGCATCTCTGCGATTTCAGGTGAATAGCCGAGATGAATTCCAAAGTCTACAAGCGATTTTTCCACTCCAAGCTTGACACGCTTTTTCAACATATCCAGTGAATCAACGGCGGGCTTTGTGTTGGGCATCTCAAGAAAAGTCGTAACACCGCCGGCAACAGCAGCACTGCTCGCAGAAACAAAGTCCTCCTTTTCCGCTTCATCCCAGTCACGCACATGCACATGGCAATCAACAACACCCGGCATGACAAACCGCCCGCCTGCATCAACCACTTCACCCTCGCCTTTTAACCCTCTACCGACTTCGACAATTTTCTCGCCCTCAACAAGTATGTCACCTTCCCGCACACCCTGTGAGCCCACGATTCGGCAGTTTCTGATCAGCATCAAACAGTAATCGCCGCGGTGGTTTAAGTATTTGACTTTAAAAAAAACGGGGCTTCAGTTTACAAATGGAAAAATATAACAATCAATTCGTCAAAATAGATAGATAGGAGAACATAATATGAATCCAAAAACTGGATTTATTGTCCTGATACTGCTCTTATCTTTGGGATGCAGTTCAAGAGAAAAACAGGAGGCACATGTAATGGATGTGATTTCAATCTCGACAGACGCTTTTGAGAATGGTGGCAAGATACCGGCGCGCCATACCTGTGATGGAGAGAACATTTCGCCTGAGCTGTCCTGGGGCCAGCCGCCCGTGGGCACAGTTAGCCTGGCCTTGATTTTAGATGACCCGGATGCGCCGGCTGGGACCTTTGTGCACTGGACGATATTCAACATCCCTCCAGGCAAAACCGGGTTTGCAGAAGGGGTGCCAAAATCAGGGGTCCTAGGCGATGGAAGCATTCAGGGTGTTACAAGCTACGGGAAATCCGGCTACAGCGGGCCGTGCCCGCCACCGGGTAGGCCGCACAGATACTATTTCAAAATCTACGCCCTCGACACAACACTCGGTCTAACTGTGAGCGCGACAAAAGCAGACATCGAAGCCGCAATACAAGGACACATCCTGGCAAAGGGCGAACTCATGGGATTGTACGGGAGATAACGGCTAATCAAAAGCGGTCTTGATTCATAAAACACATGGAAAGAGGATTGAACCCGCCCTGACATTTTTCAAGAGTGTCAGGACAGGATTTTCCTTCTCTAGCAATCTATTTAGTTAAGAAATATACCTCAATCCTCAGAGTGGCTAGAAATCTGGCCACCACCGGAAATTGTGCTAGGAACCCCTTAGAAAGTTCCATTTTTATATGTATTTTCAAGGAGGTACCTCCTTATCGCTTACTCAGAACTCATTTATGAAGAAAATTCTTCATATTATCCATCATTTCCGTCTTATAATCGTAGAGCCGTCAGTAAGCAACAGCAGATACTAGTATAGCTATTGATTATTAATTTTACAGTCGTTTTCCATCTTTTTACAGTCATATTAGCCAAGTTCTGGCAAGAATATTTCTATTTTATCACTTTTATAAATCTTTGCCTTATCATCAGTCTAATTCATGCTTAGATGTAAAGCCCATTCATAGAAAACCTTTTTATATCCTCCCCCATAATTTGGGGTGAGATTTTTATGAATGTTGTAGTTATCACTGGTACGCCGGGAGTCGGCAAAAGCACGGTTCTGCAGCGGGCGCTTGAAGAAATCGAGGAAGAATACACCATCCTCAACTTCGGTGATGCCATGCTTAAAGTGGCTCTTGAGCGGGGTGTTGTAAAGAATCGCGATGAGATGCGCATGCTTGACCCTGGTGTGCAGAAGGATATTCAGCGTATGGCTGCCCGTAAGATTGCAGGTGTTGCCAAGACGCAGAATGTTGTGGTGGACACTCATGCACAAATTAAAACTCACAATGGCTATCTGCCAGGGATGCCGGTTTGGGTGCTTGAGCAGTTAATGCCTCGCATACTCGTGGTTATAGAGGCGGATGCCGCTGAGATTGCGGGGAGACGGTCTTCAGACACAACTCGGACGAGAGACGTAGAT
>BDTI01000174.1 GCA_002923215.1 archaeon BMS3Abin16
AACACGAGCCGCACTAGACATGCTTCGACCCTGATCAATCTCCCGGACAATCCAACGCACCTTCCGATTATTTAACTTCCTCATAAGAGAAGTAGCAGAAAGTGTTAAATTATTTCGGGATACTACAGTTGTGTTAAGCTCCAGATACTTATTTAAAGGAATAACAGCGTTATGGAATTCTTGTTTCATATTATATGAAGATCCGCTCCAGAAGTAAGCATCTGCATAATTTGGGTCTAAAGCAAGGGCCTTATCTTCAGCTTTTATTCCTTTGTCATATTCACCCAGAAAATAATGAGTTGCTCCTTTATACGCCCAGGCTATCTTGTTGTTTTCGTCCAACTCAACAGCTTCATTAAAGAATATTAAAGCCTGTTGATAATCTTTTTCTCTATAGCTATTTTTGCCTAATTCAGTGAGCTGTTTTGATTTACTAACCTTTGAATTCAAACAACCAAATGACGATGTTACAATTAACAATATTAAAAGTAAATATATTGTCTTTTTCATCATCCCACAGTGATTACCAAGAGTTATTTATTTAAATTATTTATCATTTTACTATTGTGGACTAGTTTGAATGCAATCCAGACTTACCATTCGCTGCCCAGGGCATCCTGCGCAGGATGGTCATCTACAAATATGCTTACTCCCCTCTCTTCATTCACTAGAACAATTAACAAAAGAATATTTAGAAAAATTAGATAGATAAGTGAATAAAACAGGGAAATGTTACCTATTTGAATTTGTCTTTCAGCTTTTGGTCAACCTTGCTGAAAATACCCTTGCCCTTATCTTCAGATCCCTCAATTTCACGGAGCCGCTCAATAAGGATCTTCTCTTCATGGGACATCTTCTTCGGGACTCTGAGCCGAACCTTAACGTGCTGGTCGCCTGTTCCACGGCCGTGGAGTGATTTAATGCCCTTGCCTCTGAGCCTGAAAACAGTTTCTGGCTGCGTGCCTGCCGGAACCTTGAGCTTCACATCACCGTTGAGCGTGGGCACCTCAACATCCCCGCCAAGCGCTGCCAGCGGAAAAGATATCTCACGCTCCATGTAAATATCGTTTCCGTGCCGTTCAAAAATAGGATGATGTTTCACATTAATCACAACATAGAGATCACCGGCAGCGCCTCCTTTTTCACCTGCGTCGCCTTTACCGTGCATCCGAAGATTTGTTCCGTTGTCTACGCCCGGCGGTATCTTCAAGCTGATCTTTTCAGTTTTAGATTGAACCCCTGTGCCACGGCATTTTTCACATGGCACATCAATTACCTCTCCCTCACCCCGGCAGTTCGAGCAGGTTGAAACAGTTGTAAAAGCTCCGAAAGGCGTTTTTCTAGCTGATTGTGTCTGGCCGGATCCTCCGCAGGACGGGCATGTTTTTGATGATGTCCCAGGCTTTGCACCGCTCCCATTGCAGGCTTTACATGCTTCATGGCGTCGTATTGAAAACTTTGCCTCAAAACCCTTCGCAGCCTGCTCAAGCGTTATGTTCAGCCGATACTGCAGGTCTGATCCTCTGCGCGGCCCTTTCTTAGCGCGACGAGCACCGCCCATTCCACCGCTGAAGAAAACGTCGAATATGCTTCCAAAACCACCTCCGCCACCAAAGCTGCTACCTCCGAAGATGTCGTTGAAATTGATATTTTTGAAGATATCTTCCTGTGAATACCTGCTGTCAATTCCAGCGTGGCCGAACCTGTCATACTGCGCCTTTTTCTTCTCATCAGAAAGCACGCCGTAGGCCTCTGAGATTTCCTTGAATTTATCCTCTGCTCCGGCCTCCTTGTTCTTGTCAGGATGATATTTAACGGCGAGCTTGCGATAAGCCTTTTTAATCTCATCCTTGCCGGCAGTTTTTTTGACACCGAGGATGTCGTAATAATCTCGTTTCGTAGTCATCTAATCCGCTTCACTTTTAACTGCATTTATTATATAATTATAGGGTCCCAGGTCCTCAACTGTGGTGACGGTGAATCCTGCACTCTCAATCAACGCAGATGCTTCAATCTCGCTGAGACGATGACTTTTTGGCGGACCCATAGGTGTCTCCTCTTTTTTCCAGTCCACCGCAATCAGCCTTCCGCCTGGGCGCAGTATCCGAAAAACCTCTGAAAGAGTGTGAAGTTCTGCAAGCTCATGAAGTGTGTTACCGATATAAGCGATGTCAACCGACTCACTGTCAAGAGGGATAAGGGTTTCAGTTGAAAGAATGGTTTCAATATTTCCAAGCCCCTCTTCTGAAATCTTTTTCGATAGGATGTCATGCATCTCGCTTTGAATATCCACTGCATAAACCAGGCCTTCAGATACTCTCTTTGAAGCAGGGATTGCGAAAAACCCTGTTCCAGAGCCGATGTCTGCAACCACCGAATCAGAATTGAGCTCAGCCGAGTCCAAAATATCATCAGGGTTTAGAATCAAGCCCCGTTCTGATGAGTCAAGAATCCCTGCCCTTTCAACAGGAAATTTGTGCATCGCGCTCACTTCTTATCGTCGTCAACAACCTCGTAGTCAGCGTCAACAACGGTTTCATCAGTTTTTCCACTGCCACCTGCCTGTTCCCGGGCTTCACTTTCTCCGGGTTGCTGCTCCTGAGCCTGCTGCTGCGCCGCCTCCTGATAAACCTTGGTAGCCACGTCATTCATGATCTTCTGCAGGCTCTCCGACTCAGACTTGATCCTCTCAACATCCTCGGATTTAATCGCCTCAGCAAGCGCGTCTTTACCTGATTCGATGTTTTTGCGCTCATCATCGGAAAGCTTGTCCTTCAAATCCTCAAGAGTCTTCTCAGCAGAATAGACCAGTGTATCAGCCTGATTCAAAACCTCGGCGCGCTCCTTTTTCTTCTCATCCTCAGCAGCGAATCTTTCAGCATCCTTGACCTTAGCTTCAACCTCTTCTTTGGAAAGCGTGGTTGTAGCCGTGATCTTAATAGCCTGCTCTTTTCCAGTGCCAAGATCCTTCGCCTTCACATCAAGTATGCCATTCGCATCAATGTCAAAGCCCACTTCGATCTGGGGAATCCCCCTCGGTGCAGAAGGGATTCCCATAAGCTGGAACCTGCCAAGTGTGTGGTTGTCAACAGCCATTGGCCGCTCACCCTGCAAGACATGAATATCCACGGTTGTCTGGTTGTCAGCGGCTGTTGAAAAAACCTGCGACTTACGGGTTGGAATCGTTGTATTCCTGTCGATAAGCTTTGTAAACACGCCACCCAGTGTTTCGATGCCGAGTGAAAGCGGTGTCACATCAAGGAGAAGCACGTCTTTTACATCTCCCTTCAAAACGCCGGCCTGAATCGCCGCGCCCATGGCCACACACTCATCAGGATTAATGTTTTTATAGGGTTCTTTTCCGAAGTAGTCTTTCACAAACTCCTGGACCGCAGGCATTCGAGTCGAGCCTCCTACAAGTATGATCTTATCGATGTCTGAAGGCTGAAGCTCAGCGTCGGCAAGCACTTGTTTGGTTGGGCCAACCGCACGGTTTAGGAGGTCTTTTGTCATGGCCTCGAACTTCGCCCGTGTCAAACTGGTTTCAAAGTGAACAGGCTGGCCGTCTGCTCCGGCTGTGATAAAGGGAAGGCTGATATCAGTTGTCGTAAGCCCGGAAAGCTCGATTTTCGCCTTCTCCGCAGCATCTTTAAGCCTCTGCATCGCTGTGTGATCCTTTGACAAGTCGATTCCATGCTCTTTTTTAATCTCGCCAATGAGCCACTGCACAACTTTTTGATCCCAGTCGTCGCCGCCAAGATGGTTGTCCCCGCTAGTCGCTTTGACTTCGAACACGCCTTCACCCAGCTCAAGGATTGAAACGTCGAATGTGCCGCCGCCGAGATCGAAAACCATGATTTTATGGTCATGGCCTTTGTCAAGCCCATAGGAAAGCGCTGCCGCTGTGGGCTCGTTTATAATTCTGAGTACCTCAAGTCCCGCGATCTTTCCTGCTTCTTTTGTAGCCTGACGCTGGCTGTCATTGAAATACGCTGGAACAGTGATTACAGCCTCAGTTATTTTTTCGCCGAGATAGGATTCTGCATCTGCTTTCATCTTTCGAAGAATCATTGCAGAGATCTCCTGGGGTGTGTATTCTTTGCTGTCAATCTTTACGCGGGCATCGTTTTTCGGGCCTTTCACAACTTTAAATCCTGCTTGTGACGCTTCATTCGCTACCTCATCATAGAGCCGGCCCATGAATCGCTTGATAGAATAAACTGTTTTCTTCGGATTTGAAACAGCCTGTTTTTTTGCCGCCTGCCCGACAAGCAGCTCTCCTTTCTTCGAAAATCCTACAACACTTGGCGTGGTCCTCGCACCCTCTGCGTTGGGCACAACCGTAGGCTCCCCGCCTTCGATTACCGCCATACATGAATTTGTAGTCCCTAGATCGATTCCTAATACTTTTGCCATAATATTTCACCTCTTAGCTATCTTAACTTTACTATGCCGTATTACACGGGAGTTCAATTTGTATCCTTTCTGTATCTCCTGTAATACTGCGTCTTCCTCGTGTTTATCTGTTTCCTCTGTCATCACGCATTCGTGCAGATGGGGGTCGAATATTTCTCCCTCTGCTTTTATGCATTTCACTCCTTGTTTTTCAAGGATGTTATTGAGCTGTTTATATATCATTTCAACTCCTTCGAGCAAGCTTGTTTTTCCGCTGTCCTCGGTTCCTGCTTCGATTGCACGTTCCAGGTTGTCCATGACTGTGAGGAGTTCGAGCACGAGTTTTTCTGTTGCGTACTTTGCGAATTCCTCTTTTTCGCGGTTCATCCGTTTCTTATAGTTTTCGAAGTCGGCTTTCAGATACTTCAGTTGGGAGAGATATTCGTCGGCTTCTTTTGTTTTGTTTTCAAGTGCTTCTTTGAGTTTTTTTTCTTTTTTAGATTGCTTGGATTTTTCTTTTTTAATGTCTCCCATTCATATCACCTTTAGTTTGTGAGTTTAACATTGTAAACTATTTTAGTAACCTTTTGTTAGTTATCTATTTTCGTGTCAAATATATAAACCTTATTCAACCACCTTCAACCACCTCACGTTGCTCGAAAAAAGCAAAATCACCAATACCCACACCCCTATCAGCAGCAAAACCCGCAGACACCTCAAGCACATACCTGACAGAAGCAGACGGCAAGTACACTCTGCAGGGATCAGAACTACAGGGCTGAACACCCCTTGTAATATCAACAACCCGAAGATTCGAATCCAGCCAGACAATATCAAGTGGAAAACTCACATTCTTCATCCAAAAACCATACTCACCCTCAGAATCAAAGACAAAAAGCATACCAGAACCAGGCGACAGACCCTCTCGAAACATAAGCCCTGTGGAAAGCTCAACATCACTCTGCGAAACCTCAACAGAAACAACCACCCCGCCACGATTAAAAGAAACAGTGTCCACAGCATAACCCAGCGTGTTATGAACTGCGAGAAGATAAATCAGAAGCGCAAAAACAAACAACCCTACCTTCCGCATAACCAAATAAAGCAAACTCACGAGATATAAAGTTTATTGAGAAGGCAAGCACAATATTTCCCTTATCCCCTGTAATATTGAGTAGGTCCATCTTAAGATATGGCGGGAAATCTTAGGGATTCTTCTTGGATTATGTTTCATAAATCATGTATAACTTAAAATTAACTTTTTCATGTAGAAGATCAGGAGTATCGCGAGGTAGAAGAGTTTGAATGTAAAAGATGAGCTTGGAGGATTGGATATGAAGAAAAATATTGGCAAAATAATTGTCGCGGTTCTCGCGGTTTTACTGGCTTTAACCGCAGAGGCTCTATAGTTATTTTTTTAAAAAAATGCCATAGTTAATTTTAGGTTTACAAAAAGTTATGAAAGAATATTCTATAATAATCTTTCACAAACTATTAATAAAAACAAGAACAATATTAACATCTCATTCTGACGGGGAGTGGGCCTATGAGATTAAACCACTCCAATAATATTACCAATAAAATAAAGATAGAATATTATTAAAAGCCATCCCTCCCAATTCGTAATCTGCTTATCCTGCGTGATAAAAACATAGAGAAGCGTCGCCAAAAACATAAGGGGTAGCGCGAAAGACACAATGCTTTCAGGAATTACAAGCACACCGAAAAACGCTGGAATACTCATGACCACAAAGGAGTTAAAGATGTTTGAGCCAAGCACATTTCCAATCGCAAGCTCAGGCCGACCATCCCTCGCCGCGGTAACACTCACCATCAGCTCTGGAAGCGAGGTTCCAAGGGCGACAGCGCTTGCGGCAATAATCTCCTTGCCAATATTAAATTCTTCTGAAAGTGTGATAATCGATTCAACAGTGTATTTCGCGCCCAGGTAGATGAATGCCGCGCTAAGAACCAGAGTTATAATAGTCATAGTTTCAAGCTTTTTTCTCTGTTTTTTTCCTGCCACCTCCGGATGTTCCAGCTCTCGCTCTACATTTAGCGTGTAATGCATGTAAAGCACAAAGCCCATGAGAGAGAGCACCGCTTCAACCGGGGAAAACACCCTGTCCCAGAGCATGAGTGAAAGTAGAAATGATGACCCTACAAAAAGGGGTAGATCTACATGGATAAGCTCGTATTCAATATGCAGCTTCCCGCCTACAACTCCGACCACGCCGAGCACGAGAAAGATGTTTGTAATATTTGATCCTACAACGTTTCCCGCAACGATTTCGGATGCGCCTGACAGGACTGAGACAATCGATGACACAAGCTCAGGTCGCTAGGTTCCGATTGACACGATCGTAACGCCTAC
>BDTI01000175.1 GCA_002923215.1 archaeon BMS3Abin16
GTAATAGATGGAGAAAAAGTCCAACTAAAGGTAAGAAATCCGGCCAAACCAGAGGAATACTTTGCATCAATTTATGTGTGGCAAAAGGAGTTTGCCGAAGAGCTGAGAAACAAATTCAACGAGATGTGGAAAGAAGCAAAAGAATTAAGAATTGACGTGAAATAGATATTTTAAAGGAAACGCAAAAATTTATATGATATTTACAGGCCTTGCGAAGTCGTCGAATGCGCGGGTAAGAGACGAAAACCCAAACCAGATACAAAGTGTTAATAAAAATTAAACTTCATTAAATTCATTGATCACAGACCGATATCCTTGCTTCGTGGTCGATTTAAGACCCGCCTTTACCAATTCCCCACCTATTCCCTTGTTTTGATGAATCAGCAGAACAGACGTAAGATAAAAAAGTATATGCCCAACCACTATACTATCAATTTCAGCAACCAACGAAAGATCAGGAATAAAGCCTGGTGTCTTTCTAAGCCGTTCAACCAATCGCCCCTCATCCGGTTACCCAAAGGCCAGATCATTTATTTCCGTTTTCACGGAATAATCTTTACCTGTCTCAGGCCGAATCACAAGGTTCATTCAAAAAATACATTAAAGTGGAATTAGTTTATCCGCTGCGCAATTGTTGTTGCAAAGCCCACAACATCTTCTTCTTCAAGACCGCGGCCAACCTTTGAAACCATCAGGCTTACGAAGGCGTCTTTTTCATAGAAGAAAACACGATAAGACACTTTAAGCCCGAACTCGCTATCGGACTCAACCTTTTTGACCATAACACCAGCTTCACCCACATCAAAGTCGATAAGTGAATAATTATTCTGTGAAAAAGTGGTTTCAAAACCTGCAAGACGATCGTCAAAATATGTTTTCGAAGTCTTGCTGGCATTGTATTTTGAAATAGAGCTGTCAATCTCCCACTCAACAAAGGTCTTGTTCGCAGCATTAGAAGCCTCCTTTGTAAAGAAGGCGCGGTTGTTTTCAAGCCAGCCCTGCGCCGCTAAAGTATCGGCAAACACCCTGTCGCCGCCTGCAAACTCAAGTGGATCTTTGAGCGTGCCGGAGAGAACGTTATTAACACTAAACCCTCCCCCAAGATCAGCTAGTGCAAGGTTCATCTCAGCGGCTGATGCGTTCGAAGCAGATATTGGAACAACAACTGCCGCGGGAGCCAAGGTTTCAACAGTCTCAACACCTTCGATAACAATCCCAGTCGGCGGCGGCGCAACGTCTTTTTGACCACCAAAAAAATTAGTGGTATAACTATAATACCCGGCTCCAGCAGCCACCAGAATAAAGCTCACCGCGCCGATTGCAAGCATCTTCTTCGCGCTTTTTTCATCGCTAGGCTTGATTGCGAAATATGCGATTAACCCGCCGATAAGGTTGAAAATAACTGGCGCAAGATACCATAGCTTTGAAAATAAGGGTTCGTCAAGACGTCGCATAGGCTTGTAAAGATCGCCAGTTGGAGCGGGATCAGAGGTTCTTCGCAGAGACGGCTCAGGAATAGTATATGCAGGTACAAAGGGCTCAGGTTCAAACTGGGCAGGCATGGGACTCGGCACTGGCGGGGGAACGGCTTTGGGCGTAGATGTTGGAGCAGGACTCAGAGGCCCCGAGGAAGCATTATAAAAACCGGCCCTAGCCTTTGCTACAATGCTTTTTTTAATATCCTGAAATTCTTCGAGTGTGATGTCACCGCGTTTAAAGGCTTTAATCGAGATTTCAAGCTCAGCTTTGAGCCGGCGCTTCACATCATCAGTAAGATCAACAGCACCCTCTTTTTTCACCGGCTCAGAAGGTGCCTGAGACTTAATACTTTTCTTCACAGAGGAAGGTTTCACAGTCTTTTTCCCAACACTCTTGGAACGGGTTTTAACAGGTTTCGCCTGTGCTTTCAACACAGCGATCTTCGCCCCGCACTGACTGCAGAAGGAATCACCCTTCTTAAGCTTACTACCACACTCATTACACTGCACCATAGTTATCTATCCCTCTTTATATTTTGAAATCCGCCTGCACATAAGATAGGCCGCGGCAGCCGCGCCAAATCCATTATCAATATTTACAACTGTTATTCCTGGCGAACATGACTGAAGCATTGACATAAGCGCTGAGGTTCCGCCGCCGCCGTAGCCGTAGCCAACCGATGTTGGCACGCCGATTACCGGAACGTCAACCATACTCTTAACAACCGACGCAAGCGCTCCTTCCATCCCTGCAACAACGATTACCACATCCACATCCTCTTCAGACACCTTAACAGCCCAGGGTAGAACCCTGTGTATCCCGGCTATTCCAATGTCATAGGCAGCTATCGTCCTGCAGCCCAGCTCTTCAAGTATGATTCTTGCTTCTTCAGCTACAGGGATATCTGATGTGCCGGCGGCAAAGACTGCAACCGTTCCCAAAGCAGCTCTTTTAACATCAGTTGTTTTTAGTACGGCCAGCCCCGCTTTTCTGTTGATATCTTTTTTCACATCTATCGTTTCAAGCAGATCAAGCTGTTTTTCATCAGCCTTTGTTACGATTACATGCCCTGTTTTTTCAAGTAGATGCACTGCCAGTGTATGCACGTCTTTCACTGTTTTTCCGCGGGCGAGTATCACCTCTGGAATTCCTGTTGACTTTTCACGGTCAAAATCGAGGTTCGCAATGCCGCCTACTGAGAGGCAATCTCGCTTTAAATGACTGGCATGGTCTTTCATCTAAAAAAATAATGGGCCTTTGGGTTTATAAACCTTAAAGGTTGTAGAGCGCTTCTTTCAATGTGTTTAAGACAAGTATTGATCTGGTCTCGCTTATTCCTTCAATCTCTGATACGGTGTTGAGGGGCCCTTCTTTGAGTGATTGGAGGTCTCTGCTTCGAACTTTTACCAGCAGGTCATAGGGTTCGAGGACTTCGTGTATTTCAACTACTTCGGGCTGGTCCAGCAGTTTTCTGATGACCTCGTCTTTCATCCCTTTTGCGCAGGTTACGCCGATGTATGCGGCTGATCCCAGGCCGAGTTTATCTCCGTCGGCGAGGATTGTGAACCGTCTTATGACTCCTTCTTTCACAAGCCGTGTTATCCTTTTGTAGACTGTGCTTGTGCCGATTCCGAGCTCTGTGCCGATTGCCGATAGCGTGGTTCTGGAGTCCTTTACCAGCAGTTTGATTATATTTAGGTCTGTTTCGTCCACTTTTGATAGATCCACGCTGGGCCGGGTTTTTTCCTCTGCTTTTTCTTCGGGTTTTTTCTTTGGACTTGGCAGGAGCTTCTGAAATATTACGTCTTTGTATATTCTGCCAGATACTTTGGCTATTGAAAATTCTTTGTCCACCATACCTACTTGCTTTTTTGTTCACCTGTCAGTATAAAAAATTTGCCGTTAAATACCTGTTTTTTGGAAAAATTTTTCACCGTTTACCGCAATCATGGAAAAATCCTTTCGAAAAATAAGGCAGAATCAAACTTATTTTCAAAAAAAAAGCAACGGTTACGTTTATATAATAGTAAACTCCAAAAAAATGAAGGAAAAGGGAAAAAGGAGGTCTATTCATAGTCCAAACAATTGTAACAGTCGCCACCTTCGCACTCATCGGAGGCGGAATAAAATACATAGACGAAGCATTCGACGAAAAAATCTACAGCCAAAAAATAGCAACCGCTATAGCCGCGATACTGCTCGTGCTCTGGATAGGAATCTCAATACTAGACACAACAGCAGCAACAATACTGCTCTCAGTACTCCTCGGCGTGCTGTTCACAGGCAAAATAGACAACACAGTCTTCGGAGCAAGCACATCAGCAATCGTCGTGTCACTGGCATTCCTAGAAAAAGTGATATTCCTCCCACTCCTAGCCCTAACAATCACAGGCATAATCGACGAAAAAGGAAACGACTACGTCGACAGCCACAAAACAAACAAGGTCATAGCATTCTTTTTCCTACATAGATTCACCATGAAAATAGGCCTCCTCACACTCAGCCTGGCCGGAATCTTTGCTATACAGTACATGCTCGCATTTCTGCTCTTCGACATATCCTATGACACAGTAGGATTTTTCAGCGGTGAATCGAAAAAGAAACTGGAACTCAGAAACATCAATTCTGAAACACCACACCCCCAGACAGCGTAAAAACTCCCCCTCTTCAAGCAGCCAGGGCAGTCAGATTTAATAGCTTGAACAATAAACCAGGGATTCATGACATCAAATGGAATAATACTTCTAAGCAGCGGGCTTGACAGCGCAACGGCAATGTGGAAGGTTAAAGACAACTATAAAGACATATACACACTTACATTCGCCTACGGTTCCCGCGACGAAGACGTGGCTCTTTCCTGCGCTGAAAAACTCTCAACCCTTGCAGGCGCAAAGCATCATGTAATCAGTCTACCATGGCTGCAGGATTTTTCAAGTCGCAGCGGATCAACCCTGATTTCAACAAGCGGGGATCTTCCAACACCCACAGAGGATGAACTTGACAAGGCCAGCGCAGCATCTGAATCTGCAAAATCAGTGTGGATTCCAGCGCGTAACCTCGTCTTTCTATCAGTCGCTGCATCCTTTGCAGAATCAATCGGCGGAGGAGAGATAATCACAGGCTTTAACCGGGAGGAGGCAGCCACCTTCCCAGATAATACAGCCTCCTTTGTCTCAGCAATGAACAGTGTCCTGGAGTATGCTGTGCTCGAAAAAAATGTCAGCGTTGTAGCGCCGCTCAGGAGAATGGATAAATCTGAGATTGCCGGGCTTGCCGTTGATCTAGGGGCGCCAGTGGAATATATGTCGTCCTGCTACATGCCGCAGGGCCTTGACAGAGAGAGGAGGCCGGTTCACTGCGGACGGTGTGAGTCATGCAGGCGGCGGATGCGCGCCTTCAAAGCCGCCGGTGTTTCTGACAAAACCATCTACGAGCCTTGACTGCGTCTAACAATCTCAGCGCAGAAATCAGCCTTGTCTGTAACATCCAGGTTTTCAGCCAGATATTTGCACACAGTATTATAGGTCTCGTTTATGTTCTCATAGTATTGCCTGTAGAGCACGTCATATGACATCTTTCGATAGGATACCGCAAATATCAGGGCTGCAAGCATCGCCGCGCCAACCAGGAGCAGATACTCGATTGATGCCTGAGCCTGTTCTTCAACTATAAATCCACGTAGCTTTTTCATACTTATCATCTTAAAGCAGCCTCCAAGCCTCTTCGGCCAGGTCATTATAATTGTTTGCAATGCCTGCAAGATCAACTGCGTCTTCCACTGCCTTAACGGCAAGTTCAGGGTCGCCGTAGAGTGACTGTTCACTGCTTTCAATCATCTTCCTGCTTACTTCTTCCCAGACTGCGAAGAATCTGCCTTTGTTTTGAAAGTAAATATTCATCTTGCCGGATCTGCTCGAAGCCGCAAGATCCGCTGTCTCCTTGGCTTGATTAAAAAAGGCGGCGGCCGTTGCATACTCTTTGACCGCGCCCAGGTACTCGCCCTGCGTGTAATAGTTGTTGCCGGCGATATAGTGGTTGCGGGCGATTACATAGCTTCTGATTATCTCACGGTCATATGGTGTTTTCCTCCAAAAAGCACCCAGATAGATGGAGAAGATAAGGAGAAAAACGATTAGAACTACTGCAACCATTCTGAAGTCTATTACAAGTTCTTTTTTGCGTTTCTCCCGCTTTTTAGGTTTAAACCGGTCAAGCTCCGCCTCATGTTCTAAGGCAGATGGAACGATGTCAACTCCGTTTTCCTCCGCAAGCTGAATATATATTCCAAGTTCGGAGAGCCGCCGGTTCTCAGCGATTACCCTGTGCTTTGCAGAGAGATACTCAATCTGGGCGGAGAGGATTTTTTCGATCCGCCGGTATTTGGCAAGCTCAATATAGTTATCTGGCAGGTTGTTAATGTTTCTCTCAAGCTCGGCGAGAAGCGCTTTTTTCTTGCTCAGCACGAAATCGATCTGTGCGAGCACATCAGGCGACTCGAGAGAGTTTCCGCCTGCAAGCAAATATTTCGCCTCTGTTTTAAGGAGCGCAAGTTTTGCCGCGAGAAAATCAGCTTCATTCTCATCGCCCTTCGCCCTGGACACCTTTAAATGTTCTTCTGTCAGCCCGATCTTTTGAATAAGAATGTCAACTTCATCCTCTGGCATAGATTACCTCCCTGATCGCGAATTTATGCTCTCTGCTTTTCAGCCCCCGACGCCATAAAATTAGGGCGGCTATTGGCAGAATCGGGTAAAAGATCCGGTCAACAGTTGAAAGAAGTGAGGGCTCAGCCGATGCTATTAGAAGCTCGATTATTATTCGGACCTGATTCACAGCCAAGAGTAGGAGTGACGACCAAAAAACCCATTTTAACCGGTCCCCGATCGGGAGGCGTGGCGTGAAAGATACGAGGATTACAAATGCCCCGATCGTGAGCAGACCGAAACAGTAGGGCGAGTATTCAACGATTGCGCCTGACGAAAGTCTGAGCAGGTTTGACTGTGACCACGCCTCTATTCCAATGGCTGCGAGCAATTGCTCGTGAATGGCTGCGTTCACTGTGCCGAGAAGTGTCAGCGTTTTTGAAACAATGCGGATGCTAAGCAGCATTGGCGGGACATAGTAAAAGGTTAGAAATGAAGCTGCGAACACAGCGATCAGCGTCTGAGCCGATGGGTAGTCTTCTTTCATCCCGCGCGGCGCCCCTGCTTCCATAGTGTGTACACCCCATATCCGACGATAGCAGTCACTGTTAACAGATTCCCCTCCGGTATGGCAACGGCCGGCGGGACTGGAAGCGTTGTTGTAGTCTGTGAAAAAACAGCCTGAGTATTAAGCAGTACTATGAAAAAGGCCCAAAAGATAGATTTAAGATAAACAGTTCTAAGAGTTCTGTTCATATCCAACACAAATAAGAATCATTCAACGAGGTATATAAAGTTATTTTTCTGAAACCGCTGATTTAATCGCGGACAACGCGTATTCCATTGCCTGCGCCACTTTTGCAGTGTCCACACCGGATCCCTGGCCGAAATCAGGCCGTCCACCGCCCCGCCCGCCGAGAAGCTCTGCAAGCTCACGAGTAAGGCCGCCCATATCAACGGCTGCGTCTCCCCTGGTGGCTACAACTGAAACCCGATCTCCCACGCCGAAGAGAACAACAATCCGATTCGTGCCTGAAAGCTTCTTCGCAAGCTTGAGAATATCTTTGGCACTGCCTTCAACCCGGGATACAATGATTTCAAAGCCCCCTGCTGAGAGGACTTCAAATTCCTGCGCCTGATTATCGGTAGCCTCTTTTTTTGCAGTCTCAAGGAGTTTTCGCTCACCCTTCCAAAGATCATTGAAGATGTGAAGGCACGTTTCATATAGCATGTCCCCCGGCTTGAACTGTGCATGGCTGGGCAGAGGGATTTTATAGGTTTTCATCTCAGCGCGGTTTTTTGTTATCTCAGCTAGAAACTTTTTCAGGGTTTTAGGCAGATTTTCAGGTGAAACTGAAAAGAGTTGTGAACACCGTGAAAGCTCCAAATCCAAAGCATTGATATAATCGAGATTACTTTGAAATTCTTTCTGTGAAAGGATACTGTTAGAAGAGGTTTTTATCTCATCACGTCTTGACACAAGGATAGCTTTAGCCCCTTCATCTAGAACTTCTGAGTCAATGATTATATCCATTGTTGCTGTAAGACGACCGAAAATCTCTTTTTCAATAAATTTTTCAGCCGCGCTGCCTGCTGTGAACTCAAGCCTCACAATTCCGTCCTGAATCTTTGTGGAGCCCATTATCTTGATGATTTTAGCCTCAGAAGTGTTATGTAGATGTGTGCCTCCGCAGGCTTCAACATCCAACCCATCGATTCTCACTATTCGAAGCTCTTTTCCTGGAACCGCGCCGCCCTGATAGAGCCTGAATCCATACAGTGATTCCGCAACGTCCCGCTTTAAAATCTTGCTCACCACCGGGAGCCCTTCCTTTATTATCTCGTTTGCCCGCCCCTCAATCTCAGCTAACTGTGCGAAGGAAAGCGCGGCATAATGGGTTATGTCAAGCCTTGCTTTTTCAAGGGTCTTTTCAGCGCCTGCCTGCCAGATATGCTCACCTAAAATCTCGCGTGAAACCCCATTTATAATGTGTGTTGCCGTATGATGCTGTGCAAGCTGAGTCCGCCTATCCCGATCAATCCGACAAGCAACCATATCCCCCTCCTTAAAGTCAGGATTTTTAACAACATGGACAACAACACTGCCCTGCTTGAAAATATCAGAAACTTTCCTTCCACTGATTGCCCCAATATCGTGAAGTTGTCCGCCGCTTGTAGGATAAAAAGCAGTTTTGTCAAGCACCACAAACTTGTTATCAATTATCCTCAGAACCTTTGCCTCAAACTCAAGACGAAGATAATCATCATAGTAGAGAATCTCTGTCTTCCCAACGCCCTCCAAGGGTAGCTGCAGCCCTTTACCAGTCTTCGCACGCGCCTCCACCTTCTGATGCCGCTCTGAAACCTTAGCATAAAAATCAGGCGGAACATCCACCTTGAGATTTGCCTCAGTGAGCATCTGCGGCGTGATTCCCTGCGAGTCATAGAGAGTTATAAGCCGGTCAAGGGTGAGCCCTCCTTTAAGAGATGCCACAACCCGCTTTGACTTAGCCCTGGTCTCACTATGTTTACGCTCCTCAACCGACAGTATCTCAGCCACCTCATCCAGATGTTCAGCAAGCTCAGGGTACTGGGGTTTCAAATATTCTGCATGCCAGCTGCATACGTCTACTAATCCGATGTCCCATGAGTTAGATGAAATTATGTCAAGCGCCCTGCGTAGAAGAGTTCTGAGGTTGTATCCGCCGCCCACGTTTGAGGGGAGCGCGCCATCGGAAAGCGCAACAAGAAGCGAGCGTGTGTGATCGGCAATCGAATAAAGCGCCGCCAGCGGCTCAATCTCAGACTTCAACCGGGCGAGTTCAATTCCAATCTCGTCAGAAATGTATTTCCAGACACGTTCAATGTCATCAACCTCGTCGAAGTTCAGCATCCCGGAGTAAGGGAGAAAACGCTCAACAACATCGTGATTAGGCCGAATACCCGTTGATTTGTAGAGTCGTTCAATCGCTCCTCCGAAATTTGCCTCATAGCTTGTGGCAGTCCCATGGGTAAACCACGCCGGGCGCTCCTGACCCATACCCATATCAAGCACCTTGATAGCAAGCTCCCTCGGAGTGCCGGATCGAATGTCATACTGCATATAAACCTGGTTTCCGATCTCCAGCCCGCGGCTGAAAAACTCCATGCTGGGCCCCATGTTCCCGCCGCCTGCCCATGTGTCCTCATGAAACTGTATCTCATCCTTGGGAAGGCCCATTCCCCTGATGAGCCACGTGTAGATGTGGCTGAGATAGTCGGGTGGGCTGTAGCTTTCAGGAGGCTCAAACGCATGCTGGCCTATCATCACAAAACCTGTGTAGTGGCGGCCCGTGTATCCTACGTTGTCGATGTCGTTGAAGCGCAGGCAGAATTGGGGGACTACAAGCGGGTTTGCGGGCGGCTCTATCTCGCCGGATACTACATAGGGTTGAAAATCATAGATCGATGCCTGCACAAAATCGGTGTCGTCACGCCACCGGGCGGCAACAGGATAACGCTGTATCGGTGTGTAGCCAAGACGGGAAAAGAGCTTTGAAAATTCCTGCCAGGTCTCGATGAAATCCATCTTCTTTTTCGCAGGTGAATTGCCGATGAAGCTGTATCCACCGCTGCACTCAGGCTCGCCGCAAACATCCCTCGAAATAGTGCTCCAAAAGGCTGTGCCGCACCTGCTGCAGATTCCACGGCTGAACCCCTCCGCTTTCAAAACCTCAACCGGATAAAACCGCTCAGGATCGGCCTTTGCACGGGCCTTGAACTCTGCCTTTATCTTCTTCTCATTAACAGGAGCCATCAAAAAACAGGTTGCTGAGAAGAGTAATAAAGGTTTTGATACTCTGGAGTATAGTATTCAGTTGAAACCCTATTGATCAGAGCCACTTTGCAGCGTCTTTAGCAAAATATGTGAGAATCAGATCAGCGCCCGCTCTTTTAATCGAAGTCAAGCTTTCAAGAACCACACTCTGCTCATTGAGATATTCTTTTTCAGCCGCTGCTTTTATCATCGAGTACTCGCCGCTCACCTGATAGGCGGCCGTGGGCATTTGAAACTCTTCTTTCACACGCCGGATGATGTCGAGATAGGGCATGGCTGGTTTCACCATCACAATATCCGCTCCCTCCTCAATGTCGAGATACGTCTCGTGCAGGGCTTCGTCAGAGTTTCGCATGTCCATCTGATAGCCCCGCCTGTCACCTGTGGATGGCGAGGAGTATGCTGCGTCTCTGAAGGGGCCAAAAAAGGATGAGGCATACTTGGCTGCATAAGCCATAATCGGAACCCCGGTGAATCCGGAGTTGTCAAGCGCCTGTCGAATAGCGCCGACCCGGCCGTCCATCATGTCGCTGGGCGCAACCATATCAACGCCCGCACTTGCGTGGCTTACCGCTTCTTTAGCCAGGAGTTCAAGTGTTGCATCGTTATCGACACTCCCGTTTTCCATTAGCACGCCGCAGTGGCCGTGAGATGTGTATTCACACATGCAAACGTCAGTGATAATTACCAGATCATCCCCGACCTCGTCCTTTATCTCCCGAATAGCAGTCTGAACAACGCCGGATTCATCAAAGGCGCTTGACCCGACCTCGTCCTTTGTTTTCGGGATGCCGAAGAGTATCACGGCCGGAATGCCGAGCTCTACAAGCTCACGGGCTTCTGCGCGCACGTCACCAGGCGCGAGACGAAATTGCCCAGGCATCGTGGAAATAGGTTGTTTCGACTTCAAGGTTTCATCGATAAAAATAGGGTAGATGAGATCATCAACCGTAAGCCGTGTTTCCGCAACCATGTCACGGAGCCTGCCCGTCCGTCTAAGCCGCCTCATCCTGCGCGTTGGAAACATCATATTATGACTCACCCCTTAAAAAGTATATTTCAGCCGCCCGAAGCGCGTCTTTATCATCAATCTCCGCAACACGACGTATCTGCTTTGTAATCGGCGTCATAGTCCGTTTCACAATCACCTTTGTAAGCCTGTCGATAACCTCTTTTTCCTTTTCCCCGATACCGTTTCCAAGCATAGATATCGCTTTTTCAAGCTCTTTTGTGCGCACCGTCTCAGCGTTTTTGAAGACAGCAGTTACAATCCGATCCACATCAACGTGATAAAGCTTTTTTTCCAGCAGGCCTATCTCCTCCTCGATTATCTCTTCAACGGCGTAGACCTCTTTCATCCGCTTCTTCAAGTTTTCATTTGCAACGCTTCGCAGCGAATCAATGTTAAAAAGAGTCACACCATCAAGCATTCCAACAGCAGGCTCAACATCACGGGGATTTGCAACATCGATTACTACGAGGGCCTCTCCACTCTTTCGCTCGTCAAGAATGGGTTTTACAAGTTCAACTGTGATTATCGGCTTGGTCGCGCCTGTTGCTGTGAGGAGTAGATCAGTATCAGCCAGCTCCGATTGTATATCTTCAAACTTCACTGCACGCCCTCCCAGCGACTCGGCAAGAACAGCCGCCTTTTCAAAGGTGCGATTGGCGACCACGATTTCACGGGTCTCAACCTCTGTGAGACTCTTTATTATGAGCTTGCCCATGTCACCTGCGCCGGTAATGAGAACTTTACGGTCTGAAAGGTCTCCGAACACCTCTTTTGCCAGGTCAACTGCCGCGCTTCCAATCGAGACTGCGCCTTCGTTTATCCGTGTCTCTTTTCGTGCCCTCTGACCCACTTTAATGCTCTTTGTAAAAATAGTGGTGAGAAAAGGATTTGTGCACCTGGATTCACGGGCCATTGCTAAAGATTCCTTCATCTGCCCCAGTATCTGGTCTTCGCCGATGATCATAGACTCCATTCCGCAGGCGAGGCGCAGGAGGTGGAGCAAGGCATTATTGTGATATTCAACCTCGATTACATCGTGGAACTGTTTTGACGCGGTGATCATGTGTTCAAGGATTTTTTCCCTGGGCATCTTGGACGCGCCGTTTTTAAAATGCGCCTTGAACTTGGCGATGGTTTCACCCATGATATAGTCGATCAGGTTGTGATGGGCTTCGCTTATGTTTTCAGCGGCTACGAATATCTCCACCCTGTTACATGTCTGTATCAAAACACAGCCCTTTATCTGTGGGAGCGCGGCAATATCTCTAAGCGCCTCTTTCGGGTCTGTGAAGGAGATGGATTCAAGGGTTGGTACATCAGCCTTTTTATGAGTGATTCTCACGTTAAGCGTGTGCATGATACCTCTTTTTACTCTATAAACATCTGTTTCTAAAAACTTAATCTTATTAATTATTAACCGAATATGTCCAATTGCCAGTATTTCTGTAAGGTTTAGTATAAAAAACTTGAGTCAATGCTTTTGTAATTTTCCCCCCATGGATTTACAGTTAAAACACGGGTTTTCCATCTTTTATTATGACGTGAGTATCAACGAAAACCGTGGGATATTTGATTATGCCGTCGAGATGCAGCTCAGCATCCACGGACCCGCCGAAAGACGTGTTGCTGCCGAATGCCACATGCACCGTGCCCAGGACCTTTTCATCCTCTAAAACATTGCCGGAAAGCCTTGCCATGGGATTTGTGCCGACACCGATTTCAGCCACATTAGTGCTGTTTTCGATGGACTTGAAGATATTTTCAAGAGCGCTGTAGTTTGTTGACACCGCCCTGCCATCTTCAACTTCTACAACGATAGGGTCGTGGTCGAGCCCGGAGCCTGCTATCGGGCCGTCAAAGACAAGCCGACCGCTGGAGCTGCCTTCAACCGGTGCGATAAACCCTTCGCCGCCGGGAAGATTTCCATAGACCCCTTTTTCTGTGAGAAGCCCGGTATCTGCAAAGCCCTTTCGCCCGGTGATGTCAGCTCTAAAGTTTGTTCCAAGATCGGTTTTAATCAAAACAGTTTTCCCACAGGATAAAATATCGGCAGCCTTTCGGGACGCCTTTGAAACCTCAGTGTAATCAGCGGTCATCCCCCCGCTTGTGAGCATACCCACTGTTATCCCCGGCATCGAAGCAACACGGGCGCCATGTTTAACCGCCCTTTTCGTAGCCTCTGTGTGGGTCACGGACTTTGATGTCACACCCACCACAACATCAGCGGCTGCCATCGCCCGGGCAACATCCAGGGGCAGCTCCTCGCCATGCATACGGCGCGGCTTCATAACTAGGAGCCTGAGATTTTTTGTAAGCGGCTTCAGAGCGGACTTGATAACCTCTGTTGTATCGTTCATCGCAGTGTCTGTAAGCAGCAGAACAGACTCGTCATCTTTAATATTGAGGCATGCTTGAAACGTGTCGGAAAGGGTCATATCTGCAAATACGTGGGGCGGTTGATAAATATTGAGGTGAAGTCGCAGACCGCGATTATTGGGACAAGCTATTTTAATTTAAAGACCGAATTTGCTTTGATGGACGTTAAAATCAAGGAATCAAATATCAGGGATTTCACGGTCACAGCCCCGGCTTCGAAGAGCTACACCCACCGTGCCTATGCCCTGGCGCTTCTAGCTGACGGCCGCTCGCGGATCCGTAGTCCGCTTAGGGCTGGTGACACTGATTCAACTCTTGCCGCCTGCCAGGCATTGGGTGCAGGTGTAAATGTAGAAGGCAACACCGTTGTTATCGATGGCACAGTGGGAGTGCTTGAAACACCGCCTGCCGAGATTGATGTGGGTAACTCTGGAACCACAATACGGCTTTTCACATCGATCGCAGCCCTTAACGGCAGGGCACGTCTCACAGGCGATGAATCCATTCAAAAGCGGCCTATGCAACCACTGCTCGACGCACTCAGCCAGCTCGGTGTAAAGGCTGTTTCAACCAAGGATAATGGTATGCCTCCAATCGAGGTGGCTGGAGGCAAAATCCCCGGAGGCACAGCCAGTATTCGAGGCGACATAAGTTCCCAGTTCATATCATCGCTCCTCATAGCCGCGCCCTATGCAAGAAAACCGGTAGAAATCGAGCTTACAACACCCTTGAAATCACGGCCCTATGTGGATGTAACACTTGATATTATGAAGCGATTCAGGCTTACAGTTGAGACTGAAGGGTACCGGAGTTTCACAGTCCCACAGGGAGTTTACAAACACAGGGATTACACTGTTGAAGGTGATTATTCCTCAGCATCCTATTTCCTCGCGCTCGCGGCGATGACCGGATGCAGTGTTACCGTTGAAAACTTGCAGGCAGATACGGTTCAAGGCGACAGGACTATTCTTAACATTCTCAAAGATATGGGTGCAAATATTGTGGTTTCAACAGACTCTGTAAGGGTTGACGGAGAAGGTCTTTCAGGGGTTGAAGTGGATCTTGGTGACACACCGGATCTTCTGCCCACTGTTGCTGCGCTTGCAAGCGTTGCAAAGGGCGAAACTGTGATCAGTAATATTGAGCACGCCAGATATAAGGAGTCAGACCGTGTGGCTGCCTGCGCGAGGGAGTTCGCACGCTTCGGAGTTGAAATCACGGAGGGAAGAGACCACTTGGTAATCAAGGGCGGCGGCAGCTTGAAAGGCGCAAGGGTTAATAGCTATGGAGACCACAGGATGGTCATGGCGCTAGCAATAGTTGGAGCCTGCGCTGAAGGTGAGACTGTGATCGGCGGAGCAGAATCAGTAGATATTTCATTTCCAGGTTTTTTTGACGTCCTGAAAAAAGCAGGTGCAGAGGTGATGTATTAGCATGGGTGGAAATAGCTTTGGAGAGATTTTCAGGATAACAACATTCGGCGAGTCCCATGGAGCAGGGGTGGGCGTGGTTGTTGATGGTTGCCCGGCAGGACTTAAGCTTTGTGAAGCGGATGTTCAGGCTGAGCTTGACAGGCGCAGGCCAGGCCAGAGCAGGCTTACAACACCGAGGAGCGAAGCTGACAGTGTTTCCATTCTCTCAGGGGTTTTCGAGGGAAAGACGACTGGCACTCCAATCGCCATGATTGTGCATAACAAAGACCAGGATTCAAGCGCCTACGAGTCGATTAAGGATCTGGCTAGGCCGAATCACGCGGATTACACATTTTTCATGAAGTATGGCCTACGTGACTGGAGGGGTGGCGGCAGGTCGTCTGGCCGTGAAACTGTGAGTCGTGTTGCTGCTGGAGCGGTTGCAAAAAAGCTCCTCTCCCAAAGTGGTGTTTCAGTCATTGGCCACACTGTTGCGGTGGCAGGAATAAAAACAGGGGAGGTTTCACATGCGGGTATCATCGGAAATGCTGAAGATAATCCTGTACGCTGCGCTGACCCCGATGTTGCGGCAAAGATGGAAGAGGCGATTCTCGCTGCCAAGAGGGAAGGTGACTCAGTTGGAGGAGTGGTGGAGGTAATAGCCTTAAATGTGCCAGTTGGACTTGGTGAGCCTGTCTTTGACAAGCTTGACGCTGACCTTGCAAAGGCGATTATGTCGATCGGCGCTGTTAAAGGTGTTGAGATCGGCGCAGGATTTGCAGTCACAGATAGACTGGGGTCTGAAAACAACGATGAATTCATAATTAGGGATGGTAAGGTTGAAACTACATCCAACAACTCTGGAGGGATCTTGGGCGGGATTTCAAACGGAATGCCGATTGTTCTGCGGGCAGCGGTCAAACCCACGTCATCGATTGCGAAAGAGCAGCGCACCATAGACCTCTCAACAGTGGAAGAAGCCACAATCAAAGTAGGCGGCAGACATGACCCATGCATCGTCCCAAGAGTGCTACCCGTGTGCGAGGCAATGGTTGCATTGGTGCTTGCGGATCATCTCCTTAGAAACAGGGCGTCAAAGGTGTGGTGAGCAAGGTAATATCTGGCCGGGGCACCCTCCCGAAAATATTCCAAAAAAATAGGCCCCCTCTCCCACAAACAGTGTAATGTATGGTTTTTTGGTGTATATCACTTATTGGGGTTCTAACTTTTGAAATCCTAAATGAAAACTCAGAAATCCGCATATCCTTTTCGTTTTTCGCAGTTTAATTCGAGAATTTATCAAGAAAAGATTATCTTCGCAAAAGCAACATTAAATCGAGGATGCGCCTCGCTTCAAAGCTGACTAAAAAGTTTGTGCCCTTCTTAGAAATCCTGAAACTAAAGGGAAGCCTAGTAGATGTCTCAACCATCCTAGTGACTGGAGCATTCACCGGAACAACAGATCAAAAAATCATCCTAGCCATACTCTCCGGGGCCATGATACACAGCGGAGGAGACATAATAAACGATATCTACGACATCGAGATCGACCGGATATGCAAGCCCAAGGCGCCGATACCCTCAGGGCGGATGTCGATCAGAACCGCATGGCTCTATCTAACATCGATCGTTGGCGCAGCACTTTATATCTCCATTCTATTAAGCAGAACCTATTTCAGCCTGTTAATAATAGGAGTGCTAACTGGATACATCCTGTACTCACATCCCAAGTTCAGGTTCAAAGACATCCCCACTCTTTCAATAGCGATAATAGCCCTCTATTTTTTTCTTGAATCCCTCGGAGTCTGGAGCATATATTCCCCCATATCAAAAGACGCATTAATCGTGGCGACCTACGTCTTCTTTCTAACCTTTTCACTCGTCTTTATGAAGGACTTCAGAGACGTGAAGGGAGACATAAACTCGCTTCCCATAATGCTTGGCGCGAGACGAGCGGCAATCGTGTCTAGCATCCTCTGTTTAATCCCTTTGATACTACTTGGAGCGCTGTACATTATTTACGGATGGCTTATCATTCTAATAGCATCACTCGTTTTCGCAGGTCTAATCTCTTTCTGCCTAAGGATACTATTATTTGGTGATCCGGTATCCCGCGGAAGGGAGCTAAAAAACAAGATGATACTAGCCCTCACCATCCCCAACATCCTCATCTTCGCTTTGGACAAGTTTTAATTAAAAAAACGGGCTTAATCTCGCGGGGCAAAACGTTTGAAAAACTTCCCCCTGAACATTTCAAGCCGTTTTTCGTCTTTTTCTGTCATAGGCGAGAGCTTCTTATACTTTTCAATAAATTCTTTTTGAATAAAAAAATCTATTATCGAAAAATCCTTTAGAATATAGACAGTCGTCTGAATCCCATGATATCGCTCCTTTAGATAAATCTCAGAATAGCTCCTCACAGCATCCTCAGATGTTGCAAGCCCGTGGATTGTTGCAAGAGTCCCATATGAGGTGGCAACATCCTTTAACAGGACATTTCCAAAAAGCGTTGGCGTGCTCACAATGTCACCCACATTTTTCAGATACTCGTCAGCTGCGAATATATGGTCCCTCTCGATTTCATGAAGAGTTACGCTGTTTTCAGCCTCTACAATGATCAGAAACCGGGTTGAATATCCTAGCTTCTCCCAGTCAATCTCCGCCGTATAGCCTTTAATTATCCCTTTTTTCTCAAGTTCTTTTCGATAATAGGCCGCAGAATTCTCGCTTTTATAGCCTAGGATATCCTTCAATTTGGAGTCGGTAAGCCGACCGTTTCGCATAAGGCTGACGATGGTTAGGGTCTGATTTCTATTAAGATTGGGAAATAGGTTTTCAATCATCCTGTTTTCAATTTGAAGGCAAGACAAATAAAGCTTTCTGCAAAAAACATAAAAAGTCATCAAAAAGATAGCAAAACAATAGGCACAGAAGCATTCAAAGCAACAAATGCAAAGGACACATATACTGAAATATCCAATTAAAAAAGCAGAAATCTTTTTATGCCTCTGCACGGTTCCCTATCTTAGATATGAAAGCAAATATTAAGAGCCTCTTTCTAACAGGCCTCGTCATCTTCGTGCCCCTGGCAGCGACACTCTATGTGCTTGTAGTAGGCTTTAGGTTTCTAGACAGCATACTCAGGCCCTTTATCACAACCCTGATAGGATTTGCGGGAAGCAAGTTCTATATCCCAGGAATCAGCCTTCTTGTGCTGTTTTTTTTGATAACACTTCTCGGCGCCTTTGCCCGCATCACACTTGGACAAAAGCTTGTAAACGCCTTTGAAAACCTGCTCTTAAAACTCCCCCTTGTAAAAGGCATATACTCAACAGTCAAACATGCAAGCACCGCCTTTTTATCAAACCACAGCCCAGGCTTCATGGGTGTTGTGCTCGTGGAATACCCTAGAAGAGGAGTCTATGTAATCGGCCTCACAACCGCAGTCGGTGTGGAGGAGATACAGGCCAAGACCATGCAGAAGATGATAAACGTGTTCATACCAACCTCACCCAACCCGACGTCAGGCATGCTGCTCATTGTTCCAGAGGATGAGGTGATCAAGCTTGATATGACTGTTGATGAAGGCCTTAAGCTTGTGATCTCCGGCGGTTTTTCCAATGTTAAAAATGATTCCAAAGAGTCATCCTAGATACAGTTCTCTCAGACAGAGGGATCTGCTGCTTGAAGGGTATAAAGCAGGGGCAACATCGATTGCAGGTCTTATCGCCTTTGGACGGGGCGAAGCCTTTGATTATCTTCTGGGCGAGAAAACCCCAAAGTCTGCGCTTCCGGCGATTGAAGCGTCTGCCGCGCTTCTTTTAACTGCTGAAAAACCGGTGATCTCGGTGAATGGTAATACCACTGTATTATGTCCGCGCGAGCTTGTTGAACTCGCATCCACCCTTGGCGCAAAGCTTGAGATCAACCTTTTTTACAGGACAGAAGAACGGATTAAAGTGATTGAAACACTTCTTCGGCGAAACGGCGCAGACAAAGTTTACGGCGCGAGGCCTGACACCGAGGTTGCGGGGCTTGAAAGCGAGAGGCGGCGAGTCGATTCAAAGGGCATAGCAAGCGCAGATGTAGTATTTGTGGCTCTTGAAGACGGCGACCGCACAGAGGCGCTTGTAAAGTCAGGAAAAAAGGTTATCGCCCTTGATCTCAACCCACTCTCCCGCACCGCAAAAACCGCAGACATAACAATCGTTGATAACATCATCCGGGCTGTTCCTCTGCTTATAGAGACAGTGAAAAAACTGAAACACACCGATAAAGCTGAGCTTGAAAAAATAGTCTCAAACTATGACAACCAGAAAATCCTTAAGTCAGCAGTCACCGAAATACAGAGGAGCCTGAAAAAATCATCCACCCAGTAAAAAAAGTCATCCTTCGAGAAGCCATCTCACGGTTTCAACCAGCTTCGCCCGTGAAATCGGCTTGTTCAAATGCCAGTTCGCATGGGCAGACTCAAGACTCATAAGAGCGTCCATCGTCGTGGTCTTCGCTGTGAGCATGCAGATGATAATGTCTTTGAGCTTCTCATTTTCCTTGATCCGCCGTGAAACCTCCCAGCCATCCATTTCAGGCATCATAATATCTAGCAGGATAAGATCCGGCTTCACACCGCTGTAGAGAAGTCCGAGACACTCCTCACCGCTTGCCGCGGTTGTTACACTATGCCCCTCAGCCTCTAATGTGATCTTAACAAGAGTTGTTATCTCAGGATTGTCGTCTACAACCATAATATTTGCCATAATAATTTCACCTTTATCTTGTGAGTTTAACACCCCAGTAAAATGCCACAAAAATCGCCACTAGCAAGAGTGGGATCACGATAAATGGGGATCTTGCGATTTCAACTGCCTGGGCGAGTACAGTTCCCGCCGTGCCTGTGACTATGCCTGTGTCCACCTCTGACTGCCGACCGCTGTATTCACTCCAAACCAGAAAGAGCGCTCCAATCATCAAAACACCCGCAAAGAGTGTGAAAAGCGTTTTTCGACCTCTCTGCCCCTTTAAAACCTGAGACTCACATTCCATGCATAGAGGAGACCCTTGCGTAGATTTGCCACATATCTGACACTTATTCATAGGCTTCATTTTTTATTGAGATAATAATAGACTGTTGTAAGCGGTATGCCGAGGTCCTTTGAAATCTTCTTTGCACTGTAGCCTTTTTTCTTCAAGCCATATATGCCGTCGATCTTTGTATCAGCATGCATCCTGGGCCTACCCGGTGTGAGCAGAAGCGCTTCAAACTTTACACCCACCTTTGAAAGGGCTTCTTTAATCTTTCGCGGCGTGCGCTCAAAAAGGCTCGGCGGACATGTGATAAGCTTAATCTTCGGAGCAGCGGTAAGAATAGATGCAACAATATTTATTGTCGGCCGAACGCTGAGATGCACCTTCTGAACATCAACATTTAGCTTGTCCTTAATCTCCTGCAGAAGAACCTCGTTTTGACTCGACCGAAGAACAATAATCTCCTCCATAACATCTAATTCAAGTAGAGGTATAAAAATTTATTGTAAACACAACTGGCGTCAAGACCAAAAAATAAAAATATGAAAGTGCCCCTCCGCCACCAGCTAATCACCGGGTGAAGCTTGAAAGGACAGATTTTAAACTGTCAGCCAATCCTCATAACGGACATTACGCGACTTCTTCTCACCCGTCATGCTGAGGATAATGTCTTTAACCGTTTTCACAGCCAGGGGATGAAGCATCATCATAATATCAGCGCCTGCCATGAGAACCGCTGTACCGGTCACGATCTCCCAAAGCGGACCCCGATGCTCACGGGGGCCCCATGCATCGTTATTGAGCCATGACTCGCGGGCGCCCCAGGCATTTGTGACACCGCATGAAATCGGCATCTGAAGCTCTTCATCACCCTTAAGCGCTCCGATCTTCATACGCTCAATAATCGAATAAGTATAGTCAAGGCCGTAGCCAAGTGCGCCGGTGGTCGGGTCCTGCACGATCTGATCCTGAGTAAGCCCTTCATCAAACAAAAGCCTGTTCAAGCTTTTCTGATCATTGATATTCATCGAAGTCCATGAGAGGACGTTGTGCTTGTATTTGATCGCGGCTTGAGCAATCTTTTTGTAATCAAGATCAAGGTTTGCCGATGCAAGCAGGCATCTTTCACCCTCAGCCGCTTCAGCGCATTTCTCAAGGACCAAGGGGTCTTTTTCAGGTGTGCCTGAGCCTCCGATGACAAGGGGAACGTCAACAGCTTGAAGCACGTCTTCAACGGTCTTCGCAGCCTCCCTGGGACTTGAATCCTGATTATTCGGGTCAGTGGACGTGAGATGAATCGTAACAAGATCAGCACCCATCTTAACAGCTTTCTTCGCCCACTCCGCCGGGTCGTGCCACACATCTTCCACATGCTCGCGAATCGCGCGGGGAAGCGGCGGCGCAACGTCAAAGACATCAAAGGTTACAACAGGCCGGTTCACAATCCCGCCTTCAAACCAGTAGAGCGATTTCTGAGCGCCAAGCTTGACAACATGCTTGCGAGTCCCACCTTCAGACTTTGTAGCGCCAAGCTGAACCTCGGCAACACTTCCTTTGTACTCACGAATCGGGACTTTGTATTCAAGGGGCGCAAGCTCTGGCGAAACACCGACACCTGCCACACTGGGCATGCCAGATGCGATCAGCGCCTGCTGCACCTTTAGTATAAGCTCCTCAGTATCAATAGTCACATTCTCAAGCTCAATCTCATCAGCACCAGCAAAAGACGAAAGTAACTCCTCAAGATTCATAAGGGCTCATCTAAGCGTTATTCTATATAATTATTATTGTCACCGACGATTTCCTCTTCTTCCACATACCAGTCTCTGCTTGCCATGTATCCTGCGATGAATCCGATGATAAGTCCTACGAGGTGTGCGAGAAAACCGGTTGCCGCTGCGAGGAAAAAGAAGACAAAGCCGTAGAGCATCGAGCTCCATATGCCGTTTGTGTAGACTCCGCGTTGAGCTGAGAGGTCTGCTCCAAGCAGGCCGTATATCGCGCCTGACGACCCGGCTGATATCGTGTCCAGAGGATAGAGGAATGAGACAGATGTGGTTGCAAGTCCGAACAATAGGTAGAATAAAAGTGTTCGGCTTCGTCCGAATAGAGCTTCTGCCTTGGATCCGAAGAATGCGAGAAACAACATGTTATAGCCCAAGTGCGGGAAGTCGAAGTGTGTGAACATGTTCGTAACTATCTGATAGTACGCGCCTCCGAGAAACCGTTCAGTTACAAAGCCGTATCGCTCCATGAGCCCTGTGTCGATTACCAGTATGTTACGACTCTGAATCGCGAGATAGATGTAGAATAGAATGTTAACTGTGAGCAAGGCATATGTTACGATGGGCCGGGACTCGTCTCGCGACATAAGTTTTACGACGCGCCTGTTAGCCTATCCTTTATCTTCAGTATTTCAACTAGCGCCGGTGAGTCCGGGGGAAGCTCTGGAAGCGGCCGCCCAGTGTAGTCAAACTCCAAAACATTTCGATCCTCAGGGATTGCGCCTAAAACTTCGAGTCCGAATGCTTCAAGCTCTTTTTTAATTCCCTCAGCCATACCGGGGTCTGCGCGGTTTATCACTACATAGAGTTTTTTGAAGTCAATGTCAAGGTCAGCGGCCAGGTTTTTTATCCGTTTTGCAGTCTCGATTCCTCGCTTCGATGTGTCGGTGACAACGATCATCGTGTCTACATCCTGCGTGGTCCTGCGTGAGAGGTGTTCAAGCCCGGCTTCGGTGTCGATTACCACGGTTTTGTAGCCTTTCGCCCACTTGTCAATAATCTCGCGCAGCATATGGTTTACAGCGCAGTAGCATCCGCTGCCCTCAGGTCGGCCCATGGCGAGTAGGTCGAAGTTATCAGTCTCCTCAATCGTGCCCAGTGTATGATATTCAAGGACGTCGTGGAGTGTTTTTCCCGGTGAGCGGTTTCGAGATTCAAGTATTTCCTCGCGCACATCGCCAATCGTTTTTTCTACTTTGATCCCAAGTGCGTCGGGGAGGTTTGAATCCGGGTCTGCGTCGATTGCGAGGAGGTCCTGGTTTTCATCTGAAAATACTTTTACAAGCAGCGCTGAAAGCATGGTTTTGCCTACGCCGCCTTTACCTGAAACTGCGATTAACATATTCTTTTTCACCTGCCCTTGGATATTTAATCTGAACGATGAAAAAGGTTTTGGTAATAAAGGTGCTTTTGGCAGCCACATTTTTTAATCATGACTTCATTCAACATTTACTGAGTGATTTGAAGATGAATGCAGCAGATGAAATAATTGAGATTTTCACCTCAAAAGGGATCTCCCAAAATGCGAGGGCAGTGATTGTTACCTGTGTGGACCCGGATTATAATGCAGCGTCACTAGCTGACGATGTGTCTGATGAGAGTTTAAAAACTCTGCTCGCCGGGCTTAAGGTCTGGTACGACTCATCAAATGTTCAGCAGGCAGCACCAGGTTGGACACAGTTTGCCATGGCATACACTGGGCGGGAAAAAGGATTTGTTGAGATAGATAAAAAGATGGTTAAAGACAGTCTTCAAAATGGCGTTGTCCAGATAGCTGTGGACACCAGGGGGAAAACTGTTGTCCTCGCCATCCCCGGCGACTGTTATGCATTTAATCTGAAGGGAGCTGGATTTGCCTTTGGACAGCCGCATGCAGCAGGCCCGGATGCTGCAACAATGCTTTTACAAACTATTTTAGACTGTGCTGTTGATTGGGAGAATGGAGGGGTGAATCTTGTTTTAATGGCGCACCCGGACTGCAGACTCTACGCATTTAACGAAGGAGACATTAAAGATGGCAAGAGTCTTTCTACAAACACATTCTTGGAAAGCACATATCATAAATGCGAATCACACCTTAAAAACAGAGGCTTTCTGGACCTTTCAAAAGCTGTTTCACACCGACCTAATCTCAGGGTTTTAAAGGCTGTTCCAAACTACAGTGCGAACCGAACACCCTGCATCTCAGATCAGGGGTAGACCCTGGCTTGTGGAAAACTTTAAATGCGAGACTAGGTTAAAACAGATTTATGCCGGTTTCAACTGAACTTCTGGAGATACTTGCCTGCCCGATTGACAAAAAAGACGTGGTTTATCACAGGGACTATGACTTCATATTCTGCGAGAAATGCGATGTCCGCTATCCAGCTGACCGAGCGGAGGGCAAGGATGTTTGCGCTAAGTGCGGCGGCGATGCTGAAAAGATCAAATGTGACGTTCTGATATGCAGCGAGTGTAACAGGTGGTATCCGATTATCGATGACATCCCCCATATGCTTCCAGACGAGCTGCGGGAAGATCTGGTCTGACTATCTATCGATTAGTTTTTCAACACTTGCATATATTTCTCTGCTCTTTTCGTTCAGATATGCCCACTTTTCAGGGAGCGTCATTTTTTCATATCTTTTCCAATCGATAGGTGAAGATTCGGTGGGTGCTATCTCACGCATGTTGGAATATTCTAATTGCTAATTTATAAATCTTTTCTTCTTTTGGTGTTTTACTATCAGATTTGGTAGAAATATATTAAATAGCCTCTCCCCCTTTCAAAAATCAGATTAACTTGAACGGAAATATCTTGAAGATACTCTCTCAAAAAGGCGTTTTAGAGATACTAGAAAACCTGGATAAAAAAAGGAGCCTCAAGTACAAAGAACTAGAGGAATTTGTAGGCAATCCCAGCACCACATCCAGAAGGCTAAACAGCCTTGAAAAAAAAGGCATAGTCGAAAGACACGTATCATCTGAAAAATACCGGCCAGTCTACTACCAGCTAACAGACAAAGGAAGAAAGCTCCTATCCCACGTGCGAGAGTTGCGTGAAAACTACGGATAAGATTTAAAAGGCCGTCCAGCCTAACTCTTTCACCGCTGTGATGAATGATGGGCAAACTGATTTTCCACACTTGATGGGAAAAGAGATGAACCCTATGAGCTCTGAGCGGATTTAACCCTTCTACTTTTATTGGACTGCACCAAGTGATATCCGCTCGCAGATAAGCTCTCGCAGCGCGTCTGCAACCCTGCCGGGCACAACCCCAAGCTCTGCGTCTGTAATCGAAAAAGCACACTTCAACACATTGATCCGAGACTCGTCAAGCACAATCTCAACCTCGCGCATCCCATGAGCATCAGAAAAACCAGGAGGAATCTCCGCTCCAAAGACTACAACATCCTGTGAACCATTAAGCCCGTACATCTCCAGCGCATGCTTGATCTGCCGCTGAGCCGATGCCCATAAAAGAACCTCCACAAATATGTTAGCGCTGGTGTTACAGCCAGATTCAAAGGCGTACTCAGCCTTTTCAATGGCCAGCATGATATGCTCAAGCCCAAAGAGCAGAGAGGAGTCAACAACTTGAATACCAGGATATTTTTCAAGGATGTCTTTATTCACAGGAAGGTCACATCGATAAGCTTTTATCATCATATCTTCGCGTCCAATTGGCTGCCACCACAATTGCAGCTCCTCTTCTGATCATTCAAATCTTTCACCGCTGAAATAATCGTATTCTTCACAGCCCCCTGGTTTTGCTCGATTGTCATCTTCAGCTCCTCTACCGTAAGCGGATTATCTGTAAGCCCGCACCCATAGTTAGCCACCTGACAGATAGACGCATAACAAAGCCCTGCTTCACGAGCAAGCGCTGTCTCAGGACATCCCACCATACCCACTACATCACCTCCAAGCATACGCAGCATCTTGATTTCAGCCGGTGTTTCAAACCTGGGCCCTTCAGTGCACACATAAATCCCGTGACCGTGAACATGCTGAAAATTCTGGGCCGCGCTTTTTTCAAGGACAAATCGAACTTTAGAACAATAAGGTTCTGACATGTCAACATGTACAGTTTCACTGTCAAAAAATGTTTGAGCCCGATTCTTCGAAAGGTCAATGAAATCATTGGGGATGAGAACGCTTCCAGGCTCAATCTTCAGGTCAAGTGAGCCCACGGAGTTAATGGAGATAACCGCTTTCGCCTGGGCTGCCTGGATTGCCGCGATATTTTTTCGGTACTCCACCCGGTGCGGCGGGAGACTGTGGTCTTTTCCATGACGGCTGATAAACATGACCTCAACCCCACTCATCTTTCCGACAACAGCCTGGCATCGGCCGAAGGGTGTTTCAATCACAATCTCCTCCTGACCATCTAGAAAATCAGGGTCATAAAATCCGGTTCCCCCGATGATTGCGATCATTTTTTCAGCGCAGCCCGTCTAAGAAGGAATGCTGAAACCGATAGTCCCGCTCCAATTGTCGCCCGTCCAACAAGTTCGGCGATAGTAATCGTTTGAAGGCTGTAGCTGCTTACAGCGCCCACGATGAACCAGAGTGAAAGGAGGAATATTGCAAGTGTCAGATATTTGCCAAGCCCGCGGCCCTCAATTATAGCGTCAATGCTTCTGCCGGCAAGCGCGAGAAGCCCTGCCGCTGTAAGCGGGTCTTTAGCATAAGACATGAAAAATGGGAGGGCGTTTATAATGGAGCTGAAGACCTGGTCCTGCGTCGCCTGATACCCTCTGAGAATACCTACAACAGCGACAAAAGCGGCGATGATATAGGTGAAAAAACTTGCTTTATCAGTAACCAAACTTTCACGAAGCGAAGTGACGTTACGTTCAAGCGACCCCTCAAGGTTAAATCCCTTGATAATGAGTAGCAAACCCAAAACACCGGCTATCACACGCCACACATTGTCCGGAAAGATCATGTAGAGCAGAAAAGCGATTCCCGGCACACCTAAAACAAGCCTGGCAATCTTTGGATCAGATGTTACATCTTTCAGAAAATCCAGGAGAAGATAATATGTGCTTTCCAGAGGTTCGCTCTGCTTTACAATCACCCGCTGAAGAGACACAACCTTTGCCCGCGACTCAACAATGGGCAGCACATGTTCATCCTCCGCACCGTCTGAAACAATCACAACCCCTTCTGCAGGGAAAATCTTGAGAACCTCTTCAAGCTGGTTTGAAACAATAATATCAGACTCCACGCCCACACGCTCGCTACCGGTAAGCGCGGCAACCTCCACTTCTTTAAACCTGTTTTTCAATTCCTCAGAAATCTTAATGCCTGCAAACAAAACATTTGTGTCAGACTCAGTGGGATCAGCAAGCCCCAGGCGTGTTGCAGCATCAAGGATTTTCTCCCGACCCACAACCGGACCAATGACGCCGACCTTCGCCTCCAAATCCCCATCTCGGTCAATACAGATAACAAGTATCTTTTGAGAAGACGGTAGATCAGAGCCGATCATCTAACCCCCCCAGCCATTCATAACTGACCAAACCGTTGAAGCAAAAAGAGATCATCAGTGGAAAGCTTCTCACCATTCTTGAACCGCTCATAAACAAGTTTAGCCTCCTTCTTCAACTCTTCAGTCGACTTCTCCCGTCTCTTCTTCTCCTCACTCTCAAGGGTGCTGCTCACCTCTTTAACAAGGGCGTTTTTAGACTTTAAAACTTCTTTGACCTCGTCTAGCTTGGTTGTGACACCGTCTTTTTCCTTGTTCACATCATCGATCTTTACTTCAATCGCGCGGATTTCTTTTATGTTTTCAAGAAAATCTTCATGATGCTTCTGCGAATCCTGAGAATATCCAAGTATCTTTGAATGAATCTTTTTCGACTTCAGCTTTTTAGAGTCGATTTCGTTTGAGAGATGGATTAAATCCTTAAAATCCCGTAGATCAGCCTTTAGCTCTTCAATGCGCTTTACAAGCTCATCCTCTTTTTCAACCTTTAAAACACGGGTTTGAAGCGTCCACTCAAGCCGTTTAAGCTCCATCTCCATGCGCTTGAAATCCTTATTAGGCGCACCCTGACGAAGATCTTTATACGTTGCAAAAAGATCTTTAATCGCCGAGTTAATAGTTGTGCGCTCTTTTTTCAACTCCTGAATCTTTGAATTAAACTTATCCCTCTTGGCCTTGGCATCTTCAGCCTTTCTATTATGATTTTTAATAATCTCGATAAGATCCTTTTTCTTAGAGTTAAGTCCGCTAAGCTCCCTGCGCAGGATTGCGACCTCTCGCTTCAACTCATCCCGTTCCTTCAACTTTATCTTCAGCTCATCTGTCTTTTTCACGTTCAGTCACCAAATTCAATGTATTCATAGGCCTTCTGACCCTTAGTAAAAGAGAAATTTAAGGTAGTAAAATCGCGCCTGAAATCAATCACTTCCTGCTTAACGCTCTTGTCATCTATGACCACATTCTTTATAAATTCTGCTATCACTTCCATCTCACCTTCGCACATGCCGAGCCGTGTAAGCTCCTGCGTGCCGATTCTGATTCCTGACGGATCAACAGACTTGTCCAGCCTGTCCCATGAAAGCAGGTTCTTGTTAATGATGATATTGTTTTCTTCAAGGGCCTTTGCAACCCTGGTGCCCTTACCATGGTGTGTCACGTCTACAAGCACCTGATGAGATTCTGTAAAACCCTTGTGTTCGCAGAGCACCTCAAAGCCTCTCTCATATAAAGCTTCTGCCAATGCTTTAGCATTCGCAATGGTCTGCGCCGCATAATCCTCGCCGAACTCAAGCATCTCGGCAAGGGCTACTGCAAGACCCGCGAGGTGATGGAGGTGATGGTTTGAAACAACACCTGGAAACACCGCGTTATCAATCTTTTCTTTGAGTCTATCTGAATCTGTAAATAAAATTCCGCCCTGAGGCCCTGGAAAAGTCTTGTGCCGGCTGCTAGCCATAATATCCGCGCCTTCTTTGAGCGGCTTTTGAAACTGTCCGCCAGCGATTAATCCGAGCACGTGGGCTGCGTCATAGCCGATACTTGCGCCCACTTCATCGGCAGCCGCGCGAAGCTCACTCACTGGATGAGGGAATAGGAACACGCTTCCGCCGAAATATAGAAACTTAGGTTTTTCGACAAGTATGGCTTTCTGTGTTGCATCCACGTCAATATTCATCTCACGAGGGTCGAAGATAAAGTTCTTCACCTTAAGATCCATCACACCTGCAGCCGATATCCGGGAGTGACTGATATGCCCGCCATCAGGCACATGCAGGCTCATCATAGTATCACCGCTTCGGCCGAGCGCCGTGTAGGCAGCGAGATTTGCCACAACACCTGAAGTAGCCTGCACGTTCACGTGTTTTGCGTTGAAAAGCTGCCTGCCAAGCTTCTTTGTGAGCTTTTCAATCTCATCAATATAAGTGCACCCCTGATAATACCGCTCGCCCGGCTGCCCCTCAGCATACCGGTGGGAAAGATCGGTTGCCATCATCTCCCTCACAGCGTGGCTTGTAACATTTTCAGAGGCGATCAGGGGCAGACACTCATCCATCCACTGGTGATGGGCTTTAACGATCGTGCGAATATTTTCTGCTACCTCAGCGTTCTTGCTCATACTGTATCAACTCGATTTAATTTCATTTTTTATCTGCTCTGCCGCGCCACGGGGATCTGGGCTGTTGCAGATTGCGCGCCCGATGATTTCGAAATCCGCGCCTGCAGATATGGCAGATCCAACCTCTGCGCCCTGGGCTTTCACGCCAGGAGATATGACTATCAGGTCTCCTATGATACTCCTAAGGGTTTTTATGGTTTGCGGTCGCGTGGCAGGTGCGACAATTCCCTCGGCAAACCCTGCGGCGTGAGACGCGATTTCACGGTTATGCCCTGAGATATAGTCGAGGGCGCCGGGATGGCTCATGTCAGAGACCACGAATAGGCTGGCTTCTTTGCTGCATGCCTCGACAACATCACGCCCCATTACTCCCTGGACGATTACGAAGTCTGCGCCTGCCTCTGTTGCGAGCCTGCATATCTCTGCGCTTACATGGGGCACGTCGGCAACCTTGAAATCCGCGATAATCGGCAGGTTGAATTGCTTGAGTTCAGTTATCACATCCAGTCCCGCTGACAGCACCAGCGGATAGCCAACTTTGATTGCGTCAATATATTCAGCGGTTTGCCCTACTACTTCAACCGCCCGCTTTGTTCCATTCACGTCAAGCGCCAGAATCACGCCGGCCCTTCTCAGCTTTAACAGGTCTTTTCCATCTATAGTAACAGCTCCCTAAACCGCAATAAACCCTGGTATATAATAAGTTTTTCGCAGGGCCCGGTGTAGAGAATTGTGTGAGAGATTATTTATAATGACGCGGATTTATACATAAGAAGGAGCATGAAAATCTTTAATTTACATGGGCTGGCTGAAGAGTCTGAAGGCGAATATGTGCTGGGTCTTAAAGACCTCAGTACCCATGCGGTGTACATTGTATATGGTTTTTTAGAGCCAGGCGAAACTGGTAGAAAGGTGCTTCCGGGAAAGGGGCATGAAGAGATACTCTGCGCGGTGAAAGGCGAGGTCAGGGTTAAAACACCGGGTGAAACTTTCACGCTCAAATCCGGTGAAGCCGTGCATGTGAAAGAAGAAGATGAATGGACACTGGAAAACACAGGCGATGAAACCGTTTTTTACATACTAGCAGGCGGACACCCGCCGAAAAAACACTAATAATATCATTATTCTTTCACCCGCTCTTTCAGTTTCGTAATCCTGTCGAGCACAAAGCTGGCATTATGGTAGATATTAAATAGTCTAAAGTTTAATATTGGCGAAAAAGAGTGAAACTTATGGCAACGATGGATTGTTCATTGAAATGTTCTCTAACAGAGGGGAAATCTGCCATTAAAAGAGCACTTACTGAACTCAGCTGGCAGGTAGAGGAAGAATCTGCAGATTGGATAAAAGCATCAACACAAGGCACGATATGGTCATGTGGGGAAAATATAGAGATTTACATTTCTTCTCAGGTTAGTCAAATCAATGTTTCAATCAACTCCGTCCCAAAATGGCAGTTCCTTGATTGGGGAAAGAGCGAAGAAAATGTCAAACTATTATATGATACAATATTAGAGATGGCGTTGGATGGGTGAAATTGCATGAAGTTATATGTCGCTTGTAAGTATTGCAGGAAAAAAATCTACTTCAATAGTCCTGCGAAAATAAGAGCAGAATTGCCCTATCTGTTCAATCTACAGTGCCAACAACCTAACTGCCACCCCCATGTAGGGCATCAGATTTATGGTCGAGGCGAGATCTATAATAGATCAGAGGTAAAGGCTGAATTGGGGATAAGTGGTTTAGTGGGAGGTGCTCTTGTTACTGGCATTCTTGGAGGACTGGTTGCAGGGCCAATTGGATTACTACTTGGTGGTGCTCTAGGTGGGGGTGTTGGTTCGGCTTCTGACCAGACAGACAGAGAAGCGGTAGAGAGGTTCAATGCATCATGATAGAATGGGTGGGATACCTCCGAACTTCTATTAATTTATACTACATAATCCCAGGTGTTTTTGCGTTAGTAGTTTTTTGGGTACAATTTAGCGAGAGAAACACCAAGATCATGCCCCTTTTTCTTCAGATAAGCGGAATTTTTTCGTTTATCTTATCAATAGAATATTCTGCTATCATACTATTACTCGATCGGCCTTTGCCGGCACCATTAAGTACATTCGACAAAGGTCTTGCTGGAGTAGCGTTGATTATTATTTTATTAATCGGATTCCACTATTCCACTGAAGGTACAAAACTTGGCAACTGGCTATCGAATATATTAGACAACCACATCTCATGGCGTGTCCCTGTTCCCGTCCCAGTTTCTCTTTTAGATGAACAATTGGAAAAATTAAGGGAGGTAAGAGAGGCCATTAATACAGGTGAGGAGAGCCAGTTGGAGCCAGCATGTCAGACTGTTCTTGAAAGTTGTGCAGGCGTCTCGATTTTATTGCAAGAAGTCACACATAGGCGTGGCGAAGAGATAAAACTATCAATTGAAAAGTGTAAACATGAGTTCCAAGAACTAAGCTCATTCCCTTCCCTCCAGCAAAGACGAAAATCATCTAACTCACTTTCAGACTTAATAGGTGTATTGAATGCAACAACGAGAATACTCGATACACCAGATATGACAAAACCGAATTAATCAGACTCAAATTATACTCTTTAATTGATTTATCAGCTCATAGAAAGTAAAAATTATTCTCCAATCCTCTCTTTCAGTTTTACTACCCTGTCGCGCAGTGCAATCGCTCTTTCGAAGTCCAGTTTGTCCGCTGCCTCGCGCATCTCAGCTTCAAGCACTGTTATCATCTCTGGAACCGCCGTCTTCGGAATGTGTTTCGTGTCTGTTAAGTCAACCTCTTTTTCACGCACCGGCTTGACAATCGTTTCAGGCACTATACCGTGTTTTTTATTGTAGTTTAGCTGAAGCTTGCGCCTGCGCTCAGTCTCAGAAAGCGCGGCGCAGATCGAATCCGTAATCCGGTCAGCATATAGCACCACCCTGCTGTTCACGTTCCGAGCGGCACGACCGATGATCTGAATCAAGCTCCGGGCGTCCCGTAGAAATCCCTCTTTATCAGCGTCGAGTATGCCGATAAAACCCACCTCCGGTATATCAAGTCCCTCCCTGAGCAGGTTTATCCCTACGAGGACATCGAATCTGCCCAGCCTTAGCTGTCTGATGATCTCGGTGCGCTCTAGAGTATCGACTTCTGAGTGAAGATACCGCGCCTTAATCTGTTGGTCTGCCAGATACTCGGTTAGCTCCTCGGCAAGCCTCTTGGTAAGCGTTGTCACAAGCACACGATCCCCGCGGCTGATAGTGGATCGGATCTCAGCCAAGAGATCCGCTATCTGCCCCTCGATGGGCCGCACTTCGACGACTGGGTCAATGAGCCCTGTGGGCCTGATTATCTGCTCAACAATCTGCGACGACATATCCCGCTCGTAGCGCGCTGGCGTTGCCGAGACAAAAATAGCCTGTTTCATATACTTTTCAAACTCCTCAAAGCGCAGAGGCCTGTTGTCAAAAGCAGAGGGCAGCCTGAAGCCGTAGTCCACGAGCGCTTTTTTGCGCGAGTAGTCGCCGTTGTACATGCCGTGAACCTGGGGAATCGTCTGATGGCTTTCATCGATAAACATGAGAAAGTCCTCCGGGAAATAGTCGAGCAGACAATAAGGCGGCTCACCCTGTTTTCGCCCGTCAAAATGACGGCTGTAGTTTTCAATACCCTTACAGTAACCGGTTTCCTCGATCATCTCAATGTCATATAGCGTGCGCTGCCTCAGCCGATGCGCCTCAAGTAGGTCCAGCTCGGGCAGCCGCTTCTCAAGCTCGGCTCTGATGGAATCAATCGCCTTTTGTTTCTCATCGTCAGCGATTACAAAGTGCCGCGCTGGATAGACAAAATAATATTTGAACTCCTCAACCAGCTCGCCCGTGACCTTATCAATCTCCCGGATCCGCTCCACAGTGTCGCCGAACAACTCAACCCTGATTATGTTATTATAATATCCCGGCACGATGTCGATTGTCCCGCCTTTCACACGGAACCGGCCAGGCGCAAGGTCGAGGTCATTTCGCTCATACTGCACGTCCACAAGCCGTCTGAGCAGGTCGTTTCGCTTGACACGCTCGCCGACTTGTAGCTCGAATCCGAGGCGCTGGAAGTTCTCAGGATTACCCAGGCCGTAGATGCATGAGACCGAGGCTACAACAATCGTGTCGCGCCTGCTCATGAGCGACGCTGTAGCGCTTAGCCTGAGCATCTCGATCTTCGGGTTCACAGCCGCGTCTTTTTCAATATATTGGTCTTTCTGCGGCAGATAGGATTCAGGCTGATAATAATCATAATAGGAGACGAAATACTCCACCCGGTTGTCTGGGAAAAACTCAGTGAACTCGTT